>JBEVJO010000170.1:0-4699 GCA_040510175.1 Caulobacterales bacterium | reverse complement strand
TGATAATCGCGGCAGCTGGAACCGTAATGATGGCGGACGCCGTGATTGGACCCGCGGAAATGACAGGCGTTGGGTAGACAACCGCCGAGACGACCGGCGCTGGGATCGGCATGATTATCGCCGAGACCGCCATTGGGATCGCGGGCACAATTATTATTCCGACAATCGCGGTTGGAGCCGGGGCCGTCACAACGGCTACTATTATCGCAACACATGGTATTATGGCCCGCCGCCGTCCCGCTATTATGGTGACGCGTATTACAACCCCGGCTACCGTCATTGGTCCCGCGGCTATCGTTGCCCCGACTATTATCGGGATAACGTCGTCTATTACGGCGATTATGGTTTGCGCCGGCCGCCGCGTGGATACCGTTGGGTCCGTGCGGACGATGACTTCCTGATGATCGCGGCAGCGACGGGCATCATCGCAGCAGTAATTTTGAGCGATTAAGTCCAGTTAGCGTTACTTTTCCACATCGATCCTTGAGCGGCGGGCCTGTACACAGCGCCCGCCGTTTTTGTTTGGGCAGGCGCTTCCACTGCGCGCTGGCCGGGGCTGGCCGTCTTGCGCGCGGGGCGACCGGCTGGTAGTCCGCAAGCATGTCTTCCGTCCTGATCTCGCCTTCGATTCTGTCTGCGGACTTCGCCAATCTGGGCGCGGAGGTTCGGGCCATTGAGGCGGCTGGCGCAGACCTGATCCATATCGACGTTATGGATGGGCATTTCGTCCCGAACCTCACGATCGGACCGCCTGTTGTGAAGGCGATTAAACCGCACGCGCAAAAGCCGCTCGACGTGCATTTGATGATTTCGCCGGTGGACAATTTCATCCAGGCCTTCGCCGATGCGGGCGCGGATATCATCACAGTGCATCCTGAAGCCGGACCTCATTTGCACCGCACGCTGCAGACCATCCGCGCGCTCGGGAAGAAGGCTGGCATTTCCCTTAATCCCGGAACTCCAGTTGAAACTCTCGATCCGGTCATCGACATGGTTGACCTTGTGCTGATCATGTCGGTCAATCCCGGTTTCGGCGGGCAGAGCTTCATACGGTCGCAACTCGCCAAGATCGCAGCGGTGCGCAAAAGGCTCGACGCAGCGGGCTCAAACGCCATTCTTGAGGTAGACGGCGGCGTGACCGCCGACAACGCAAAGAGCGTCATTGACGCGGGCGCCACGGCGCTCGTGGCCGGTACAGCGGTCTTCAGCGGCGGGCCTACCGCGTACGCCTCGAATATTGCACGGCTGCGGCCGAACTGACGTCGCATGGAACCGGGCCGCGTCACGTCTTTATTGAGTAAGCTGCGCGGCGCGGCGCTCGAGGAGATGTTTGGCACGCCGATGCATGCGGCCTTTTTGGGCGGGCCCCTTCCAGAAAAACTGGCCTTTTACGCACGCGATCCCTTGCCGGGCGATTCAGGACGCGGCGAAGCCATGCTGGACGGGCATTGGCGCTTCGGTCCGGAAAAGCTCGATCTCACCAGTCCGCGCGCCAACGATCCGTGGCTGGTCGCGTCACCATCGCGGCGCTTCGCAAAAATCCTGCACGGCTTTTCCTGGCTACGCGATCTCTCCGCTGTCGGCGCGCCCGGCGCGGCGGCGAGCCGGCGTTTGGTGGACAGTTGGATCGAGAGTTTCGGGCGCTATAATCAGTTCGCTTGGGATGTGCCGGTTCTTGCTGAGCGTATCTTGTCCTGGTCGCGCCGCGGTCAGCCGGTGTTCGAAGACGATGACGCAAACTGGCGCGGCCGCGCCTTTGAATCCTTTGCCCGGCAATTTCGCCATCTGGCTTTGGCTGTGCCGGGCATCGGCGAACCATCCGATCGCTTGCGTGCCTCGGCGGCGCTGGTTGTCGGAGCAGCCGTGATGCTGGAAGAGCGCCGCCGGATCGATTCCGCGCTCGATTTGCTCGAACGCGCGGTCGAGAGCCAAATCCTGCCGGATGGCGGTCATATCAGCCGCCGCCCTGACGCCATCGCTGAAGCCTTGTCGGATCTTGTCAGCGTAGAAGACGCGCTTACCAAGATCGGCGCAACGCCGCCGGTCTGGTTGCGTTCCGCCATGGACCGCCTGGCGCCCATGTTGCGCTTCTTTACGCTTGGCGACGATCATCTCGCCGCTTTTCACGGCGGCGGCCGGACCGAACCGGCGACCTTGCAAGGCGTGCTAAGCGCGGCGGGCGCACCGGGCCGTCCCTTTGGCTACGCGCCCTATTCCGGTTTCCAGCGCGTCTCGTACGGCGCAATCACACTTTTGATGGATGTGGGCGCGGCGCCGCCGGCGGAATTTGCGCATCAAGCACACGCCAGTTGTCTGGCGATCGAAACCACGATCGGCTCAGCGCGCTTGTTTGTGTCGTGCGGCTCGCGGGTCGGCGACGATCCGAAATGGCGCGCCGCCGCACGCACAACCGCGGCGCACTCGACATTGGAGCTGGGCGGCGCCAGTTCAGCCGTTGTTGAGACAGGCAAAGCCGGACGGGTCGCCCCTTCCATTATAGGACCGCCCGGCGTATCGGCGCGCCGGACCGAAGAAGACAAAGGCGTCTGGATCGAAGCCCGGCATGACGGGTACCGCCAGGAATTCGGCCTCGTGCATCGGCGCAGAGTGTATGTCTCGATCGCCGGCGACGATCTTCGCGGCGAGGATTCGCTGATCCGCCCCATCGCTGACGGCCGCAACGCAGATGGCGACAAAGTGCCTTTCGCCGTGCGCTTTCACCTGCATCCCGACGTGCGCGCCGCATTGTCCTTCGATAAGCACAGCGTCACCTTGGCCCTACCCGGCGGGGCAGTCTGGCGCTTTCGCACGGATCACGAGGCGAGCCTGCAAGAAAGTATTTATTTCGCTAGCGGCTCACCCCGTAAATCTTTGCAGATTGTCTTGTCCGGCGAGGCCGACCCTAATGGCGATGGCGCCGCCGCGCCGAACCGCGTCATGTGGCGGCTGGCGCCCGCGGAGACCGCATGACCCAAGCTGCAAAGGTTTCCGGCAAACGCTACGGATTTTTCACCGCACCGCGTCTTTGGAAGACGCTGGCATTGTGGCTCGACGCCGCGCTGGGCGCGGCGGCGATGTATTTCGCGATTTGGTATCGCTACGCCATCGATCCGCGTCCTGAGCCCGAACATATCGCCTGGCAATCCGCGGTGGCCTTCGCTCTAGCAACCGCCGTCGCCTTTTACACATTGGGCGTTCATCGCAATGTTTGGCGCTATTCAGGGGTCGAGGATTTGTGGCGCATCCTGAAGGCGATCACTCTGGCGAATTTGATCTTCGTGCCAGCCATGTTCGTGATCAATCGCGGCATCGATTTTCCACGCACGTCCATCTTTCTTGAACTGCCGGTTTTTGCCGGGCTGGCGATCGGATTTCGTGTTTTGGCGTCCCGCTTGTCGGCGTGGCGGGGCCAGTTTGCGGTCGGTCCGATCGATAATTGTAAACCGGTGACGCTGCTGGTGGGCGCGGCGGCAGACGCAGCCTCCGCTTTGGCGGCCGCGCGCATGGACGCCCGCGGCGGCGATCGATCACCGCGCATCGCCGGCATCATCACCACCGATGATCAACATATCGGACGTGCGATACGCGGCGTTCGTATTCTCGGCGGGCCTGACGAAATCGACGACGCCATCGAAAAGCTGCGTCACGATTATGGTTCGCTCCCGCAAGTGGCGGTGGCCGGCGCTCTGACAAACCGCAAGGCAATCGAGATCGCTTTGGCGGCGGCCAGTAAGGTTCGCGCCACAATCTATCGCTTCTCGCCCGGAGATGGGGCGGCCTATTTGGCGCCGATTGCGCCGGCGGATTTGCTCACGCGGCCGCCACACGATATTTCATCAAAAGACACGGCGGCGCTGATTGAGGGCAAACGTGTGCTGGTCACCGGTGCGGGCGGCAGCATCGGCTCGGAGTTGTGCCGCCAGATCGCCGCCGCGAAACCGGCCCAGCTGATCCTGTTCGAGGCCTCGGAACGCAATCTCTATGAGATCGACATGGAATTGTCGGAGCGCTTTCCTGGCGTTCCGCGTTTAGCCGCCTTCGGCGACGTCCGCGATATCAAACGCGTTGAAGAAGTCTTTTCCCAAAACCGGCCCGAAGTGGTGATGCATGCGGCCGCCCTGAAGCATGTGCCATTGATGGAGCTGAATCCCAACGAGGCCATCCTAACGAACGTCTGCGGCGTGAAAGCCATTGCCGACGCAGCCGCCGCGTGGGGTTGCGGCGCATTCGTCTTCATCTCCACCGACAAGGCCGTGAACCCGTCCAACGTTATGGGTTCCACCAAGCGAGCGGGCGAAATCTATGTTCGCGCCATGGCCGAGACTTATCCGCAAATTGGTTGGGCCGCCGTGCGCTTCGGCAATGTTCTGGGCTCAGCTGGCTCGGTGCTGCCATTGTTCGAGCGCCAGATCAGCCAAGGTGGTCCGGTCACCGTCACCGACCCTGAAATTACGCGCTATTTCATGACGGTGCAGGAAGCCTCTCGCCTCGTTATCGCGGCGGCGGCGCATGCTTTTCAAAGCCAAGTTCGTAACGGCAAAGCGCCACAGCAGGGCCTGCGCGGCGGCGAAGTGTATGTGTTGGACATGGGCTCGCCGGTCAAAATCGTTGATCTGGCTGAACAGCTCATTCGCCTCAAAGGTTTAGAGCCGAATGAAGATATCAAGATTGTTTTCACCGGCTTGCGGCCTGGGGAAAA
>JBEVJO010000169.1:0-7255 GCA_040510175.1 Caulobacterales bacterium | reverse complement strand
GAAGCTGCCCTTGCCCCGATACTCCGCAAGCAGCAGGTTCGGGTCGAGCAAAGGTTGGATTTTGATCTCTGAGAACTGAACATGGAGATTCGCGGCGACAGCGCTGAACATGCCGACTGCCGACTCCTTGCCTTCCAAACGCGGCGGAATGCCGACCAACGCCCCGAATGGAAATTCCAACACGGCGTCTTGATGCAAATTGTCGTACCAGCCATCCATGTTGCGGCCGAAATTGCCGAGGATTTTTTCCGCCAGCGCTAAATTTGCAGCGCGCAACGCATTGTCTTTTTCAGTCATGATCCTCTCCTATGCCCGAGGTTCAGGCGGCCCGGTTCAAAATTCTGCTGAAGGCTGATCGCAAATCATCCTCGGGCGATGCAGGCTTGCGCGCGACGCGCCAACCGACATGGCCATCGGGACGCACCAAAATGGCGCCGCCATTCTCGAGGCCAGACAAACTTGCCCATTGCCCATCCGCGGGTCGGTAATCGGCGCCATCGCCAATAACCCGGAGCTCAAGCGCAATTCCCAGTTCACGCGACACGCTTTCAACTGCGCCACGCCACGCCGCGTCCTCCCCGCTGGTCAGCAATACGAAGCGCTGACGCCCGACAAGATCGAGGGTGGATACGCGCTGAGAACCTTTCTCAAGCCAAACATGCGCCAAACGATGGCCGGGCCGCATCACAGGCACATAATCGTCGCCCATTGGGCTTTTGACGGGCGGTGGCGCGCCATCGGGAATGATTGCGGAGGAGCTATCGTAGGAAAAGCCACTCTCCATATCCTGCGCTTGGAATTCCGCGCGCTGCGTGGCGATGACTTCGTTCAAACGTTGACGGCGTGCCGCGCCCTGTCGTGTGTCAGAAAACAGCATACGGAACGCTTCGCGATTCATCTCCACCGGTGCGCCTGGCAACATCCCCAGGCCGGCGTCGATCACCAAGTGATTTTGGAATGTCAGCATTGCCCAATTGACGTTCTGCTCGCCGATCGGTTGACGCTCGCTTTCATAGGTGTCCAGCAATGCAGGCCCCGCCTGCCCTTTCAACACCGCCGCGAGCTTCCAAGTCAGATTGTGCGCGTCCTGAACAGCTGTGTTAAGGCCCAGGCCGGTCGTCGGCGGATGACGATGCGCTGCATCGCCGGCGAGAAAAATCCGCCCTTCTCGATAGCGATCGGCCAGGACGCCTTGCACCTGCCAATTGTTCATCCGGATGATGTCAGGCTGAAGGTCGGGCAGGCGCAGCAATTCACGCAAGCGCGGCACAACCGATTGTTCATCGAACTGCGCCGGATCATCCGGCTGGAACGAGAAATGCAGCAGCCATTCCTCACTATGCCGGTCATAACGATCGGGCCCCAGCGCCACCATGACGCCGCTGCCCCATGATCCGCCCTTTTCCGGATTGATAAACCAGCGGATCATAAGACTGTCGTCGTCGATCACACGCGAGAGATCGGCGCGGAAATGCGTGGTCACCATGTCGAACAAGCGCGGGATGCCGCGCATTTCGACGCCCAGGTCCGGCCCAACCTTCCGGCCGCCATCCGCGCCAATCATGTATTGCGCGCGCACGCTGTAGCTTGAGCCGTCGCTGCGGTCGCTGATGATCGCAGTCACCCCATCCGCATCTTGCTCGAACGATTGCAGTTCGTGATTGTAATTAATCTTGGACAGTGGATTACGCTTCGCGCGCTCGAGCAGCATCGGCTCCAGCCGCAATTGCGGGTAATTGGCGGGGCGGCACGGACTGCCCGCCTCATATTTTTCCCGCAGACTATTGCCGCCGAACGCGTCCATTTTGTGAATTGTCTTGCGGTCCAATTCACCGTCGCCGCCCAGGGATGTGAACCAACCGACGCGTGACATGTTCGCCATTGGCGTGCCGCGCGCATAGACGGCCTCCGCCAGATCATACTCCTGAAAAATCTCCATCGTCCGCGGATTGAGGTAGTGCGCTTTCGGCGCTGGCGAGGTCGTCGGATAACGTTCGACAAGCCAGGACTCGATGCCCAGTTCGGCCAACATGATTGAACACGAGAGCCCGCAGCCCGCGCCGCCGACAATGAGAACCGGCGTTTGTATTTGCTTCAATGCGAACCCTCCCTCGGACCGCCGAAGCTCCGGTGATTTTATTCTTTACCGTATGGACAGTTTGGGGCAGGATCAAGTCAAAATAGATGAGCAGGGAGGCGAGCGCTATGCTGGCAGGCAAATCCGTTATCGTTACAGGCGCAGGGTCCGGCATCGGACGCGCAACCTCAAAAATTCTCGCCGCCGCGGGCGCGCAGGTGGCCGTCGTCGACATCAACAGCGACACGGCAAACGCCGTCGCGGAAGACATTCGAAAAGCGGGCCATGAGGCGGTCGCAATCACGACTGACGTCAGCGACGAAACCCAGGTGCGCGCCATGGTCGACGCTACGATGAAAGCGTTTGGAAAGCTCGACGGCGCCTTCAACAATGCCGGCCTTGAGATGAACAACAAGGTCGTGCCGGACATGTCGCTGGAAGAATGGAGCCGCGTTATCAACGTCAATTTGACGGGCGTTTTCCTCTGCATGAAACATGAAATGCGCGCCATGAAAAAGTTTAGCGCCATCGTCAACACGTCGTCCGGCGACGGACTGGTTGGGCAACCCTTCGCGGGCGAAGACGTCGCCTCCAAGCACGGTGTTGTCGGCCTGACCCGCACAGCGTCGGCGGAATTCCGGCAAACGGGCGTGCGGGTCAACGCGGTGTGCCCGGGTTTGATCCTGACGCCGATGATTGAAGACCGGCTGCTTGGCGATCCTGCATTCGCCGATCAGCTTGCGATGATCAAGGAGCGCCACTCCATCGACCGCTTTGGCCGCCCTGAAGATATCGGCAACGCGGTAAAGTGGCTGCTCAGCGACGAATCCAGTTTCGTCAATGGCGCGGCGATCGCGGTCGACGGAGGCTACACCGCGCGGTAGCCACAGCTCGAATTCACGGTGCGGATCCACGCCTATTTCCGCCGATCTCCTCCCGAGCCGGCTGAGTCCACACCGTCACTTCAAACGCCCTGGCAATCGCTGGGGCGTTTTTTTACCGCTATATAAGCTCTTCGATCGGCGCGACGGCCGTTTTATCTGGTTCAAAGCCGGAGCTGATATACCAGGCGCGCTCGCGATTAATCGACGACGTCGATTCTTGAACGACCAAAGCCTGCAGCTTTGTTGTCAGTGGCGCCGCCTCGATCACTTCGCATATAGCGCTGATAAGGGTATTGCGCGCGCTCTCGAGTTCCGCGGTGTCCGCCTCCGGGTCGGCGAGCGCTTCTTTCATATCCTCTAGAGCTGTTTTCATTGCCGATATATGGGCGCTTGCCTTGCCGACCACATCCGCGACCTTCTCACCCAACTGAATCGCATCTTCTGACAGTCGCCGCACATATCGTCGCGCCAAAGGCAGCCGGCTTTGCACGATGCTCAAAGTGCCGATCGCCAATTGAAGCTGCTCTTTGGCGACAGAATTGCCTGGATCAACCGCGGGCGCGACTGCATCGCGCAGCGCCTTGATCGCCACCTGCAATTGCAGATCGAAATCCGGAACCATCAGGCGACCTCCTCTAGCGTCGTACGCATTTGATTGAGTAGCGTGCTCGTGATCATCGCCAGCCAGGTTACGACGATGTCCTGGTGCGTCTTTGAGCCGCGCGCAACGCGATAGGCCGTCCCCTGACAGATCGACACCGACATGTAGGAGCACAGCATCCTGAAATAATTGAGACGCTTGCGGTCGACCTTGAGACCGGAATACCGCTCATAGGTCTCAAGGTATTCGTTTTCAGGCAAAAATCCGCTCATCAATTCGGTTTTGCCGTCTTCGGCGTAGTGCCGGTACGCGTTCATCATTGACCAAGCAAGATCCTGGTGCCGGTCGCCGAGATAGGCCAACTCCCAATCGAGCCAAGCGGTGATTTCCTTGTCGTTCTCCGTGAACAGAAAGTTTCCGCCCCGGCAATCGCCATGCACAATCGACACGTGATCTAGTTCAGGCGCGTTTTCGAGAAGCCATTTATAGGCAATGTTCATCAGCGGAATGTCTTCGGCGCGATCCTCTTCCCAAACGCGGCGCCACCAATTGACCTGCTTTATGGTCGCATCCGATGAGCCAAGTTGTGCGGAGTCAAAGCTCGAGAGTTTCGCCAGAACGTCGGATCCCGGATTATGAAAGCGGCCAACATCGCGCAAGAAATGCTGCGCCAGAACGGGCCGAAATTCCGGCCCGTAATTTAGACCAATCCCCGTCACCTGCGCCGATGGCAGGGAGCTTGGCTTGGTGACTCCCTTGGCAAACCCATAAATCAACGCTGGGTGCGGCAGAAATGCGCCGTCCGGATCAACCCAATAGGCCGGCGGCACAGCGACCACGCCTTCAAGCGCCTTGATCAATTCGAACTCACGCCGGCGGCTTGTTTCGACCACGGATTCCGGCGGCTCCATCCGCAGCACCATTTTGGTGGTCTGCCGCGCATCGTTATTGGGTCCGTTCCAGTCAAGATCGAACGCCATTTGGAGTTTCGATGCGCCGCCAGTGAGCCATCGCGCGTCCCGCAAAGCAAAATCACCGGTCGTCGAGGTCCGAATGAGCGCAGTGGCGCCCTCGACCAGACGCACCAAACTGATCGGGGTGTAACCCGGTCCGCTTCGCCGTTCCATTTTTCGCGTCAGCACGCGATCCATTTCGGCTTCAACTGGGAATTTGCTGCGAATAACCGCGATGAATTCAGGCGTCGGGTTCTGCCGCACGTCGATTTTCGGCGCCGACGGCCAAGCGCGACGCTCCTTTCCCGATGACGACGGCGCGTTTTTTTCGGAGCTTTTACCGGAAAGCATAAGGGTTCTCCATTCCTCCCGCCCGGGCCTACGGCATCATTTTATATTTCTTGGCCCCTGGAGCACGCTCCAGCGCTTAGTGGTAAAGTGATTTACCAGTTTGCGCAAGCGTGATCGGCTCAAGCTAGAGTCAGGCTACGCCCGCCCGGCCGCCTTTTCCAGCACGTGCCGTGGGTCCGACGGCAAAGTCTCGCCGCGCCAAGCAACATGCTGATCCGGCCGCACCAACAGACATGGCTTTTGCAAAACCGGCAGTACGGCTTCATCGATTCGCAAAACGGTCAGCGGAATTTTCAACGCCGCCGCCGCCTCCTCCATGCCTCTGGAATCCGCGCCGTTTAGAACGATCAGCGTGAAATAAAGCCCCAGTTTGTCGTGAATGCTGACGCCATCCCGCAAAAAGACATGCGGCAAACGTGCGCCCGGGATGGTGCTCGGCCGATAGTCGATAAAGGGAACGGCCGGCGCATTGGGCTCGTGTGCGATGATTGGGCTTTCGTCATACCGGTAGCCTAACTCCACGCCCCAGCTTTCGTTCTCCGCATTGCCCTGGGCGGCAATCGCCGCACCAATTTTTGTTCGCGCCGCATCGCCCTCCGGTCCAGGCGCGTCGAGTTTATCTGACGTGCCGTACAGTTCGTGAATGGCCCCGCGGACGCCCATATGCCGGCTGGAAGCTTGCAAATGCCACCACGCCGTTGGACGCCGCTCCTGATCATAGGCTGCGATCAGTCCGGCCCCGCCCCAGCCTTCCAATTGGGACGCCAACACCCACGCCAACCCCACCGCGTCGGCGATGCCGGAATTCATGCCATAGCCGCCCGTCGGCACGAATTGATGCGCCGCGTCTCCGGCCAGGGCTATGCGTCCGCGTCCGTATGATTGCGCGACGACGAAATGTGCGCTCCAGGGATTGGCCTGCAGTATTTCATAATTGAACGACTGCCCGACCCACTCTTCCAGCAGCTTACCAGGGTCGATTGTCGCCGGATCCATCCCAGGCAGCAGCCAGCGTTGCAAGGTCCAGATATCGACATCGTTCTGCGCGATGAGCGTACCCGTCGACGATTGGTAATGCCAGGCGACGCCCCACCGCTGCAATACGTCGCGCGCTTCTGAACGGAAATGCACCATAAAGGCGCTGGCCACATTGAAGTCGCCGTCCATCTCGATGCCAAGGTCGCGGCGCACGGAACTCCCGCCGCCATCGCAACCCGCGAGATATTGCGCACGAATAGTTTCGCTGCGCCCGACAGCGTCTTTCAGTCGAACCGTAACGCCGTCGGCGTCCTCGGAGACGAGTTCGTCATAAGCGACGCCAAAGCGCACGTCGATGAGCGGGTTTGCATCGATCGCAGTCTTCAGCACCGGCTCGATGACGATTTGACTGACGCGCATCGGCGCTTCGCTGGCGTGTGAGCCGTCATTTTCCCTGCGAATGATATCCTGCTTTTGATTTGACGTTGGATAAATGAAACGATGCAGTTCGTGCCCTGCGAGCGTCGTGATCCAGGATATATCGAAGGGATTATCCGCCGGGACGCCCGCCGCGCGCAGATTCTTCATAAGTCCAAGACGCTTGAACAACTCCATGGACCGGCCATTGGTAAGGTCCATTTTTGGATGCCGCGTCGTCGTCGGATTACGCTCAACCAACACGCTGCGCACGCCATAGCGCGCCAGTTCGAGCGCCAATGTCATACCGACAGGGCCACCGCCTGAAATCAAGACCGGAATGCGCTCAACATTCGTCATGCAATCCCCCCTTCGCGCGACAAGCGCCCGCACATGATGCGAATCTTCTTGAAAGCCGCGCGCTCACTCCATTGAGTAATCAAAGGACCCGATCGAGCTTCCGTTCTCATGAGACAAATGCGCACAAACACTGGCCATTTGGTCAAGCAATAAATGCGCGCTAGCGACCTGCCGAAAATGACGAGAACGCATAAATTCTGCAATATGTTGTTTTTATGAGGCTTGTTACCGCCCATGCCGGAATGGAGCGTCGTCGCCTCACTAAGTGCCAACACAACGAGAAATAACCAGTTACCCTGACCACATGCTTGTTTTCGGCGCAGCGCCGACCGATAAGTCATCGAGCGCGCCACTTTGCTCGCCCCCCACGCGCAAACGCGACGTGGCGGCGAATTCGCGCCGGAGCGCTCAGGCCGTCAGCGGTTGACCGGCTCCACGAGATGCCTCGTGGTCTTCCCCACATAAGGCTTTGCTGATCATATGTCTGACAACCTGCCGCGAGATGAAATCACCGACGCCATCTATCGCTTTTACTCGCTGGTTGACGCGGGAAAAGCCGACCAAACAATCGATTTGTTTGCGCCGGACGCAGCCTGGACCTTCGGCCCCGGTACGCCGAAGCCAGGGACAATCC
>JBEVJO010000168.1:0-5680 GCA_040510175.1 Caulobacterales bacterium | reverse complement strand
GGGCAAGAAAAAAACAAAGAACACGCCGAAAGCCGAGCGCGGCCACTTCGCGAAAGCGCAAGTCGAGCCGAAGCGCACTTTGGTGGAATTCCGGGTGTCGGAAGATAATCTGCTGCCGGTCGGCGCGGAAATCACTGCCGACCATTTTGCCGTTGGCCAAAAGGTCGACGTCGCCGGCGTCACCATGGGCCACGGTTTCTCCGGCGCGATGAAGCGCTGGAACTTCGGCGGTCTGCGCGCCACGCACGGCGTTTCGGTCAGCCACCGTTCGCACGGGTCGACCGGCCAGCGCCAAGATCCCGGCAAGGTGTTCAAGGGTAAGAAGATGGCCGGCCACTACGGGGCCGAGCGCGTCACCACGCAAAATCTGGTCATCGTGCGCACCGATCTGGAGCGCGGTTTGATCCTGGTGAAAGGCGCCATTCCTGGCGTCGAAGGAACCTATGTCGAAGTGCGCGACGCCGCCAAGGTGAAGGCGCACGCTGATACGCCGAAGCCAGGCGCCTTCCGGATGCCGGAAGCCCGCGAAACGGCGCAGCAAGGTCAAGAAGGCGCCGCTCAATGAAACTCGACGTCGTAACTCTCGACGCCACGAAATCGGGCGATATCGATCTGCCGGAGGACATCTTCGGTCTCGAGCCGCGCAAGGACATCCTTGAGCGCGTCGTTCGTTGGCAATTGGCGAAGCGCCAAGCGGGCACCCACAAAGTGAAGCGCCGCGGCGAGATCAATCGTAGCCACTCGAAGATCTACAAGCAAAAGGGCACGGGCAACGCGCGTCACGGTTCGGCCAACGCGCCGATCTTCCGGGGCGGCGGTCGCGCGCACGGTCCAGAAGTGCGCAGCCATGCGCATGATCTGCCGAAGAAGGTGCGGGCGCTGGGCTTGAAGTTCGCGCTGTCGTCCAAGGCCGGATCGAAAGATCTGATCATCATCGACGACGCCAAGCTGAACGATCCAAAGACGGCGGCGTTGCTGGTGTCCTTGGGCAAGCTCGGACTGACGAACGCTCTGGTGATTGGCGGCGAAACGCTCGACGCCAATTTCGAAAAAGCCTCGCGCAACATTCCGAACTTCGACGTTCTACCGGCGCAAGGCCTGAACGTTTACGACATCCTCCGCCGTAAGAAATTGGTCCTGACCAAAGCGGCTGTGGAAGCGATCAAAGGGCGCTTCGAGAAGACGCCTGCGGAGGCTGCGGCATGAGCCTGAACGAGAAACATTACGACACCATCCTGTCGCCGGTCATCACCGAAAAAGCCACGCTGCTCTCCGAGCTGAACCAAGTGGTTTTCCGCGTGCCTTTGACCGCGACCAAGGACGACGTGAAAGCCGCCGTGGAAGAATTGTTCAAGGTCAAGGTGACCGGCGTGAACACCATCCGCGTGAAGGGCAAGACCAAGCGCTTCCGTGGCATTCCAGGACGGCGCACCGACATTAAGAAAGCCATCGTGACTTTGGCCGACGGCCAATCGATCGACGTGGCGACGGGGCTCTGAGATGGCGCTAAAATCCTTCTCTCCAACCTCGGCCGGCCGGCGCCATTTGGTGCTGGTGGACCTCAAGGAATTGCACAAGGGCAAGCCTGAGAAGAGCTTGGTCGAAGGCTTGACCAAGTCGGGCGGCCGCACGAATACCGGCCGCATCACGGCGCACCGTCACGGCGGCGGCCACAAGCGGCTGTACCGCAAGGTCGACTTCAAGCGCCGCGCCAAGTGGGGCGTGCCTGCGACCGTCGAGCGTTTGGAATATGATCCCAATCGCACGGCGTTCATCGCGCTCATCAAATATCAAGACGGCGAGCTGTCCTACATTCTGGCGCCGCAGCGTTTGAAGGTCGGCGACACCGTGATCGCGTCCGACACCGCGGACATCAAGCCGGGCAATGTCATGCCGCTGCGCGCGATGCCGGTCGGTACGATCATTCACAATGTTGAACTGAAGCCCATGAAGGGCGGTCAGATGGCGCGCGCCGCCGGCACTTACGCACAATTGGTCGGCCGCGATGGCGGTTACGCTCAGTTGCGTTTGGGTTCGGGCGAACTGCGCATGGTGCTCGACGGCTGCGTCGCCACGGTTGGCGCGGTGTCGAACCCTGACAACATGAACGAAAACTGGGGCAAAGCCGGCCGCAGCATCTGGCTCGGCCGCAAGCCGTCCGTGCGCGGCGTCGCGATGAACCCGGTCGATCACCCGCATGGCGGCGGCGAGGGCAAAACCTCGGGCGGCCGTCACCCTGTTACGCCGTGGGGCAAGAAAACTCGCGGTCCGAAGACTCGCAAAGCGCGTCCGACGGATCGCCTGATCATTCGCCGCCGCAATTCGAAGAAGGCTTAAGAGATGCCTCGTTCTGTTTGGAAAGGTCCGTTCGTCGACGGCTATCTGCTGGCGAAGGCTGAAAAGGCCGGCGGCGGAGCGCGTCGTGAGGTCGTCAAGACCTGGTCACGCCGCTCGACGATCATGGCAGAATTCATCGGCCTGACCTTTCAGGTCCATAACGGCAACAAATTCATCCCCGTCGTCGTGAACGAGGAAATGGTCGGACACAAGCTCGGCGAATTCGCGCCGACCCGCACCTATACCGGTCACGGCGCGGACAAGAAGGCGAAGAGGAAGTAATTCCATGTCGAAGCCCAAGGCTCCGCCTCGCCAGGCGAAAAACGAATCTCGGTCGGTGGCGCGCATGCTGCGCGGTTCGCCGCAGAAGCTGAATCTTGTCGCGGCGTCCATCCGTGGCCTGTCGGCTGAAAAGGCGCTCGCCGAGCTTGCCTTCTCGCCAAAGCGGGTCGCGGCGGAAGTGCACAAGTGCCTGAAGTCGGCGATCGCAAACGCTGAAAACAATCATGGCCTGGACATCGACGCGCTGATCGTCGCCGAAGCCCATGTCGGAAAGAATTTGATCATGAAGCGGATGAACACCCGCGCTCGGGGCCGCGGCGCGCGCATCGAGAAGCCATTCTCGCAAGTGACAATCGTGCTGCGCCAGGTCGAGGAGGCCGCGTAATGGGTCAGAAATGTAACCCAATCGGCCTTCGCGTCGGCGTCAACCGCACCTGGGACAGCCGCTGGTATGCGAATACCGGCGAATACGCGAAGCTGCTGCATGAAGATCTGAAGATCCGGAAGTTCCTGAAGGAAAAGCTCCATCAGGCCGGCATCTCGCGCATCATCATCGAGCGCCCGCACCGCCGTTGCCGCGTGACGATCTACACCGCGCGTCCGGGCGTTGTGATCGGCAAGAAGGGCACCGACATCGATAAGCTCCGCAAGGATCTGTCGACCATGGTCTCCGACGAAGTGTTCTTGAACCTCGTCGAAGTCCGTAAGCCTGAAATCGACGCCAAGCTCGTCGCCGAAGGCGTCGCGCAACAGCTCGAGCGCCGCGTTGCGTTCCGCCGCGCCATGAAGCGTTCGATGCAGTCCGCGATGCGCATGGGCGCCCTGGGCATCCGGGTCAACGTTTCGGGCCGTCTCGGCGGCGCGGAAATCGCGCGCATGGAATGGTATCGTGAGGGCCGCGTGCCTTTGCACACGCTGCGCGCTGACGTGGATTACGCGTTGGTGGAAGCCAAGACCGCTTACGGCATCATCGGCGTTAAGGTCTGGATCTTCAAAGGCGAGATCATGGAGCACGATCCGATGGCGCAAGATAAGCGCGCCGCGGAAACCGGCGAACAGCGCGCTCGCTCTGATCGTGAGCGCGGCGATCGTCCGGATCGTCCGGACCGCCCACGCAATGATCGCAACGAACGGCCCAACCGTCGCGGCCCACGCCGTGGCGCAGCGCCTGCAGCCGGCGGCGACGCTGGCGGCGAAGCGTCCTGAGGAATTTGAGTCATGTTGCAACCCAAGAAGACAAAATTCCGCAAGGCGCACAAAGGCCGCATCAAGGGTCTTGCGACTTCCGGCGCGACGCTTGCGTTCGGCGGCTTCGGTTTGAAGTCGCTTGAGCCTGAGCGTCTCACGGCGCGTCAGATCGAAGCGGCCCGCCGCGCGATCACCCGTCAGATGAAGCGCGCCGGCAAGGTCTGGATCCGGGTGTTCCCAGATGTGCCTGTGTCGTCCAAGCCAACTGAAGTTCGGATGGGTTCGGGCAAGGGTGCGCCTGAATTCTGGGCGGCGCGCGTCAAGCCGGGCCGCATCATTTTTGAAATCGACGGCGTTCCTGAAGATGTCGCGCGTGAAGCGCTGCGTCTTGGGGCCGCCAAGCTTCCCGTGCGCACGAAGGTCGTGACGCGCGTGGGCGAGCACTAAGGAGACGTCCGGTGAAGGCCGAAGAAACCCGCGGACTGAGCCCTGATCAGCTCAAGGATAAACTCCTTGATCTGAAAAAGGAGCAATTCAACCTGCGTTTCCAAAAGGCGACGGGCCAATTGGAAAACCTGGCGCGCGTGCGCCAAGTGCGTCGCGACATCGCGCGGATCAAAACGATCCTGCGCGAGAAGCTCGGCCTGAACGCGGCTTAAGGAGAATACGACTATGCCCCGCCGCGTCATGGAAGGAACCGTGGTCAGCAATAAAGGCGACAAGACCGTCATCGTGAAGGTCGAGCGCACCATGCTGCATCCGGTGATGAAGAAAACAATCCGGCTGTCGAAGCGCTACCACGCGCACGATGAAGCCAACACGTATCAAGAAGGTGAGCGCGTCGAAATCCGCGAATGCCCGCCAAAGTCAAAACTGAAGCGCTGGGAGGTTGTCGGCAAAGTCGGCGCTTCCGCCAGCGCGGCGAAGTAGGGAGCTGAGAGGGGTCCGTCATGATCCAGATGCAGACCAATCTCGAGGTCGCCGATAATTCCGGCGCAAAGCGCGTCCAGTGCATTAAAGTGCTGGGAGGCTCCATGCGCCGCTATGCGACCGTCGGCGACATCATCGTGGTTTCCGTGAAGGAAGCCATTCCGCGCGGCCGGGTGAAGAAGGGGGATGTCCGTAAGGCTGTCGTCGTTCGCATCTCCAAGGACATCAAGCGCAAAGACGGCTCAGTGATCCGGTTCGACCGGAACGCCGCCGTTCTCGTGAACAATCAAGGCGAACCGATCGGCACACGGATCTTCGGACCAGTTCCTCGTGAACTGCGCGCCAAGAACCACATGAAGATCATCTCGCTGGCGCCGGAGGTCATCTAATGGCCGCGAAGATCAAAAAAGGCGACGAAGTCATCGTTCTGACCGGCCGCGATAAAGGCCGTAAGGGCAAGGTGCTCGAAGTGCGCCCGGACGAACAACGTCTGGTCGTCGAAGGCGTCAACATCGCCACCAAGCACGTGAAGCCGTCGCAGGCTGATCCGCAAGGCGGCATGAAGCGCATTGCGGCCGCGCTGCACGTTTCGAATGTTGCGCTCGTGGACCCCAATCAGGGCGTCGCCACGCGCGTTGGTTTTAAGATTGTCGACGGCAAAAAAGTGCGCGTCGCCAAGAAGTCGGGCGAGGTCATCGATGCCTGAGGTTCAAGATTACGAACCCCGTCTCAAGTCGCTGTATCGCGGTGAAATCCGCGACCGCTTGAAGCAGGAGTTCGGCTACACCAACCCCATGCAGATCCCGCAGCTTGATAAAGTTGTGATCAATATGGGCGTGGGCGAAGCTGTTGCGGATTCCAAGAAGGTGCAGTCGGCCATCGCGGCGCTGACGGCGATCTCCGGCCAGAAGCCGGCGCCGACGAAAGCCAAGAAGTCGATCGC
>JBEVJO010000167.1:0-3445 GCA_040510175.1 Caulobacterales bacterium | reverse complement strand
CGGCTTCAGCGCCGACACCATCATGCCGATTTGCGCACGGCGCGGCTCATCCGGCGGCATCGCGTCGATCGCCGCTTCCAAAGCCGCGATCGCTTCGGGCGTGGGCGCGCCATTGATCGCGAGCAAGCTCTGTCCGACGCCGGCCAGCGCATCTGCAAATTTCGGATCGCGGCGCAGCGCCCCCATGAAGGCGCGCAACGCTTCGTCGTAGCGGCCTTCGGACATCAGGACGCGGCCATAAAAGGCGTGTGGCCTGGGATCGTTCGGGTCGCGGCGCAACGCGTCCTGCAACATGACCTCGATGGCCTCTGCCGGCAGGCTCAGCAGATCAGAGTGCCGCAGCTGCGCCATGCGCGCGGCGAAAGGCTGATCCGGCATGGTGGGCTTGCCGATCGCCATATAGAAAATGCCGCCGCACAAAATCGCGCCGAACGTCACAGCGACCAGCCAGCGCTTGCGCGGCGTCGCGCCGCCAGCGCGCACGATCAGAAAGGCCGCCAAGGCCGCCGCTAAAAAGCCCAGTGAAAGCAACGCCAAGCCAAGCATTCGCGGCGACGGACCTCATGCGCCGACGCGCTAATGAGTCGCCGGCAATTTCAGCACTGCTTTGAGGCCCCCCAGGGCGCTTTCGTCAAGGGTAAGAACGCCGCCATAGGCCTGCGCCAAATCGTCCACAATGGCCAAACCCAGGCCGGAGCCCGGTGTGGACTCATCCAAACGGCCGCCGCGTTTCAAGGCCGCCACCCGAGCGCTGGGCGACAGACCGTGGCCATCGTCTTCGACCGTGATTTGCAGCCTGTCGCCGGGCAGAACGGTCAAGGCGACCGCCACTTCGCCGCCGCCATATTTGCAGGCATTGTCCATCAGATTGCCCGCCATCTCTTCGAGATCCTGACGCTCGCCGCGAAACGCTGAATCCTCGCCCGGCTGCAGTGTCACGGTGACGCCTTCGCGGCCATAGATGCGGTTCAGCGTGCGCTCGAGATCCTGCAGCACGGCGCGCGCCGGCGCGCTCTGGCCGATGCCGGCTGCGCGCGCGGCGCTGGAGGCGCGTTTCAGATGGTGATCGACATTGCGCGACATCACTTCGGTCTGGCGCGCCACCAAGTCGGCGAGCGCGCCCGACGCGGCCTGACTCTCATTGCGCAAAACGGAGATCGGCGTTTTCAGCGCATGCGCCAGATTGCCGACATGGGTGCGGGCGCGCTCCACGACTTCGACATTGTGATCGAGCAGCGCGTTCAGCTCGGCTGCGAGCGGCGCCACCTCCTCCGGGTAATTGCCTTCCAGCCGCGCCCGGCCGCCGCGCCGGACTTCCGCGACGTCGTCGCTGAGTTTGCGCAAGGGCGCGAGGCCGATGCGAACCTGCAGCATGACAGCAAGCACCAGCATGACGCCAAGTGCAATAAGAGAGATGATCAGCACATTGGTGAACCGCTCAAGTTCCTTGAACGCCGGCCGCTGGTCGATGGCGGCGATCAGCACCAAAGGCTCTTGGCGATCCGGCAGACGCAGCACGCGCGCCGCCTCACGCAACTCGTCGCCGGCCGGGCCGACGCCTTCCCCGCGCGCGATCACTTTCGGCGCGCCGACAATCGCTTCGTAGGTAAAGCCCTCCGGCGGCTGTAATTTTGAATCCCAAAGCGACCGCGACTGAAACAGCGTACGCGGCTGGGCTGGATCAGCCGCATCGACGATTTGCCAGTACCAGCCCGACAAAGCGCGCTGATAGCGCGGATCGTTCGGCGGCTGCGGCAAGATCAGCGCACCCTCTTCATCCGTATCCAGATTGGCGATGAGGCCTTGAATGGCGACATCCAGGCCAGCATCGATCTGGCGCACGGTGGATTGCCGCGCCAGGGCTGCGATGCCGAAGCCCACGATCAAAAGCGTCGCCAGCGCCCAGATCGCGGCGGTCGCCATCAGCCGCGATGCAAGGGACGTACGCTCCATACCTAGTGTCCCGATCGAAAAATTCGTCCCCACCCAATATCGCGCTCGAACGAATTTTTCGATCGAAAGGACACTAGCAATCCACAATTCCTAGTGTCGCTTTGATTTCGAATTTCGCGCAGCGCGGGATATCGAATGAAGGCGAAATTCGCAATCACGACACTAGCTTCTAAGTCACGACTCGACGGATACGCCCGATTCGGTGGCGGGATCGATCAAGCGATAGCCCAAACCGCGCTCGGTGAGAATGCGGTCCGAACCGATCTTGCGCCGCAGGCGGCCGATAAAGACTTCAATCGTGTTGGAGTCGCGATCGAAATCCTGGTCGTAGATGTGTTCGACCAATTCGGTGCGCGGCACGACGCGGCCGCGATGATGCATCAAATACGCGAGCACCTTGTATTCGTGCGAGGTCAGCTTGATCGGTTGGCCGTCCACACTCGCCCGCGCGGCGCGCGTATCGACGCGCAGATCGCCGCACTCCAACGCCGCCGAAGCGTGCCCAGCAGCGCGCCGAACCAGCGCACGCAAGCGCGCCAGCAATTCCTCGATATGGAACGGCTTGGTCAGATAGTCGTCGGCGCCGGCGTCAAAGCCCGCTACCTTTTCGCTCCAGCGATCACGCGCCGTAAGGATCAGAACGGGCGTCGTCTTGCCCGCGTCGCGCCAGCGCTCCAGCACCGTCACGCCGTCGATCTTCGGCAAACCAAGGTCGAGCACAATGGCGTCGTATGGTTCGTTCTCACCGAGATACAGACCTTCCTCGCCATCCGGCGCGACGTCCACTGCGTAGCCCGAATCCGTCAGCGCGCTTTGCAACTGGCGGCGCAGATCGGGATCGTCCTCAACAACGAGAACTCTCATCTCTTAATCTCCACGCTGGTCGAGAATGGCGCCGCTTTGGGCGTCGACCAGAAAATCAATGCGCCGGCCATCATCCGTCACCCATTTGACGACGTAGCATTCGCCGCCGCCGCGATTGACGATCGAGGCGTCCAGAAACTGTCCGCCTTGGCGTTGCTTGATGGAGCGTACAACGTCGCGCAACGGCACACGTTGCTGCTGCCGCTCCACGGTATTGCCTTCACGGCTGGCGTCGAACTGATCGCCACGCCAGTTTGGGCGCGCTTCAGCCGCCGTCGCCATCGCGCCGAAAACGGCCGTTCCGGCAATCGCCAAAAGCAAGCTACGAATGGTGAACCGACTATCCATGCTGCTGGAATACACTAGAGCCGCTGAACCCGTTCTGAACATGAACGGCTGATTTGAGACTAAAGGCTAGATGGCCTGCTGGGCTTTTTTTCCCGGCCCTTCCAGCGCTTTAGCAGGTTTCTCAGCTCGTCGTCCGCCTGCTCTTGCACATGGATCATCAGGCGCACCAGCAAATCGCCATGGCCGCCGGCGCCGTTCGCGGCGCCTTTGCCACGCAGTCGCATGACCGTGCCCGCGTTGGAGCCGGGCTTGATGGTGAGGTTAACGATTCCGGTCAAAG
>JBEVJO010000166.1:0-3208 GCA_040510175.1 Caulobacterales bacterium | reverse complement strand
TTGATCTTTTCGATCGACTCCACCGTTTTGCCGATGCGGATTTGAATCGACGGCCAATCCGACGGCATCGGCCCATCGCCGTATTTTTCCATTTCCTTGAGCGTGATCGCGCGCTGCACCATCGCCAGTTCGCTAACCGAGGAATAGAGCTGGAGCAATTCGGCGGCGTCTTCGGCCTGCTGCGTTGACAGTGGCGATTGCCGTTTCGCGTTGGCGTCTTTCAAAGAGGCGACATACGCGGCCAGACCCAGCGCCATCGCATTCATCGCCAGCGCCGCTTCCTTGAAGCCGAAGCGCGGTTTGGCGAAGGCCGTAGCGGGCAGCGCCGCCAACGCGGCGGCGGCGATCAGCATGTGTCTGCGCGTCTGCATGGCGCCCTCCCCGAACGCATCACAATGACAGCGATGCGGGGGCACGATAGCCTGATCCCATGCGGCTTTACACTATCGGCTATCAGGAACGGTCCTTGCGCGACGTCATCGCGGCTTTGCAGGCGGCGGGCGTGCGGCGCGTGATCGATGTGCGCGATCTGCCCAATTCGCGCCGCCCCGGTTTTTCCAAGCGCCAATTGCAGGCTGGGCTGGAGGAAGCGGGCATCGATTATTTCCATTTGAAGGCGCTGGGCACGCCCAAGGAAGGCCGCCTCGCCGCCCGCGCCAAACGGCATGACCAGTTCTGGTCCATTGTGGATAACGTGATGGCGCAGCCGCCGGCACAATTGGCGGTGCAGGAAGCGGCCGCCTTAGCCAGCGAAAAGCCAAGCGCTTTATTGTGTTACGAGGCCGACCATGCCGAGTGCCACCGTCTGCGCATCGCCGAAGCGCTGACCCAAAATTTCGGGTTCAAAGTCAATCATCTCAGCGTCCCGCACTTGCTCTGAAATCCAAATCTCCGATGGCGCCGTGAAAGGTTCCCCGTTGCGCTCCTGATGGAGTAAAGTGGTCAAAAGCGTTGGGGGTACGATTATGCGGGCCAAGCTCAATCTGATTACTCTCGCAGCGGCGTGCGTGCTGGCACTGTCCGGTTGCGGCCAGCAATCCGCGCCGACCGCTTCAGCGCCTGCGCCAACGGACACCGCCAGCGCGCCGCCGGTCGATGAAATTCCGGCGGATCTCAGCGCCACTGCCCCGCCCGGCGGCTCGGACGCCACGAAGTTCGAAGGCGAGGCCCCACCGCTGCCACCGCCCCCCAGCGAGATCGCCGCCGCGCCGCCGCCGGCCTACGTCCCGCCGGTCATCACGCCCGATCCGTCCGGTGGCGCCGGTCCTTCCGCCGACGACTATGCCCGCCAAGCCGAGCTGAACCGGCAACGCGAAGAGGCGCAAATACGCCAGCAGGAAGAATACGAAAGCGCGGCGAAAGCTAACGCCGGCGCCGCACAACCAGCGCCGCCCCCTCCACCGCCTCCGCCCTCCGGTAGCGGCGGCGATTGGGATGGCGGCGGCGGTTCCGTTCTCGGCCGCACTTCGCCGGCGCCCTCCGTCGTCGCGCCCAAACCGTTACCGCCCGCAGCCGCGCCGGCGGCGGTCCCGCGCTCGGCCGTGAATACACCCGGCGCAGCGTCCGGCTCCGTCATGAGCAAAAAGGCCGACGGCACGACGGTGGTGAAAGTGTATTTCGCGACTGATCGTAAAATCGAGCTGAAAAACAATGTGCGCCGCTTCGGCGGCGAGGAAGTCAACGGCCTCTATTACGGCACGGTGGATGTCAGCATTCCGCCAATCCACGAAGTCGGCGCGGTCGAAAGTCCGCAATGGTGGAAGATGGAGTTCACGCCGGACCCAGACAAACATGTCGTCTATCAGGGCTTCAATCTGCTCAAGCGCGACAGTTTCTATACGTCGCTGTCCGCCCTCATCGGCAAGAGCAAACAGAAAGAAGCCTTCATCTTCGTGCACGGCTTCAACACGCCGTTCGAGGACGCGGCCCGGCGCACCGCGCAGATTGAATATGATTTGAAGTTCGATGGCGCGCCGATCTTCTATTCCTGGCCCAGCCAAGGCGAGTTGTCGCCGCTCGCCTATAACAAAGACGCGACGTCATCCGACCGCACCGTGCCGCGCTTGAAATTTTTCCTGAAGGAAGTGGCGCAGCGCACCGGCGCCAAACGCGTGCATCTGGTCGCGCATTCCATGGGCAACAAGGCTATGGTGAACGCCCTCGTCCGCGTCGCCAGCGAAATGACCGCCGACGAAAAGCCGCTGTTCAATCAGATCGTGCTGACCGCGCCGGACATCGACCGCGAAGTGTTCATGGATCTGGCGCAACGCATCAAGAAAACCGGCACGCAAGTCACGCTCTACGCCTCCAAGAACGACAAGGCGTTGCAGGCTTCCAAGACCTTTAACGGTTTTTCGCGCGCCGGCGACGCCGCGCCTTCGCCGGTGGTGCTGCCGGGCATCTACACGGTCGACGCCTCAGCGGTGACCACGGATTATTTCGGCCTGAACCACGATTTCTTCGCCAGCCAGCGCACCGTGCTGGGCGATCTGACGAAATTGATCGTCACCGGCGCCACGCCCGACGGCCGCAAGCTGCGCAAGATCAAGGGCGCCGACGGGAACGTGTATTGGGTGATTGATTAGGGGTAAGATTGACAATCCGACATCATTGATTAAAATGCAATCATTGATTAACGGGGCATTGCCGTGGCGGCCATGACGATTCGCAATATTGATGACGCGCTGAAGGCGCGCCTGCGGGTGCGGGCCGCCCAACATGGCAAGTCCATGGAGGACGAGGCGCGCGACATCCTACGGTCAGCACTCTCCACCGAAGAAACCGGCGCGCGCAATTTGGCCGACGCCATCCGCGCGCGCATCGAGCCGCTGGGTGGCGTGGACCTGCCGGAAATACCCCGCGAAGCCATTCGCGACTTGAAAATCGGATGATCGTTCTGGACACGAATGTTGTGTCCGAAATGGTGCGTCTCCGTCCAAATGCACGGGTCACGCACTGGCTGCGAGCCCAGCCCGCAGCCTCGGTTTTCACGACGGCGATCACGGAAGCTGAAATTCTGTACGGGGTGTCGCTGTTGCCGAATGGACGGCGCCGCAATTCGCTACTCAACGCCGTTCGACTCATATTCGATGAAGACATGGCGGGGCGGATGCTGCCCTTCGACGCCGACGCCGCGCCGCATTATGCGGACATCGCCGCACAGAGACGCCGCGACGGTCAACCCATCAGCGCCTTCGATGCGCAAATT
>JBEVJO010000165.1:0-2544 GCA_040510175.1 Caulobacterales bacterium | reverse complement strand
CATGTTGCTGTCAGGGCCGGTCTTCGCCGCGGTCGGCATTTGGGCGTGGCGCCGGCGCGAAATCCCCGTCACGCGCGCGCAATTCTGCGGCGCGTGCGGCGTCGGCTTGCTCGGTTATTATATGGCGAGCTGGTTGGACTTCTGGGGACTGGAATTCATTTCCGCGAATCTTGAGCGCGTGATCCTGCTGACCTATCCGATGTTTGTCATTTTTCTGGGCGCGTTGTTTTTCAGAGCGCCGTTGCGCGGCTACGCGATTGGCTCAGCATTTTTGTCCTACGCTGGATTGGCGGTGCTGCTGATTTTCGGGCAAGAGGCCCACCACAACGGCGGGCAGGTCATGATCGGCGCGCTGTTGGTCTTTGGCTCAGGCCTGTCCTATGCGCTGTATCAATTGTTCGCCAAACAATTCATCGCCGCTTTGGGCGGTTCGCTTTTTACGGCGATCGCAATGGTCGCCGCCGGCGCGGGCATCTTGACGCATTTCGCGGTGACGCATCCGCTATCGCAATTGGCGTTCAGCGCCGAGGTTTTTAAAATCGGCGTCATGCTGGCGATTTTCTCGACCGTGCTGCCGGCCTTCATGATCAGCGCCGCGATCAAATATGCCGGATCGCAAGCAACCGCGATCATTGGCACGATCAGTCCGCTGGTCACGATCTTGCTGTCCGTGAGTGTGCTGCAGGAACATTTCGGCTGGACCGAAGCGCTCGGTTCGGCGCTGGTGGTCGGCGCCGTCGCCTTCTTCACCTACTGGGACATGCGCGAACAGAAGCGGCAAAAACAGCTCGTCGATGCGCCAGAAGTCTGACGCGGCAGTCCGCCTATTGCGCCGGCGTCTTCGACTTGGAGGTCTTTGGCGCCGGAGCTTTTTGCGCGGTGCGCTGCGCCGCCAATTCTTCGACGCTCGGTCCACGCGCGACGCCCAATGTCGTCGGCAAGTGGCATTCGACCGTCGAGCCTTTGCCGGGCTCGGACTTCAGCGACACCCAGCCGCCATGCAGGTCCATGAATTCGCGCACCAGCGCCAAGCCCAACCCCGCGCCGCGTTTGTCGCCGGAACGGAAGCTCATGAACGCTTCGGCCTGCGCCTCGGCGGTCATGCCTTGGCCGGTGTCCGTCACCCAGAAGGCGGCGGTGTCGGCGCTGCGTTTGGCGCCCAAGGTCACCACGCCGCCTTGGTCGGAGAAGCGGAGTGCGTTGGAGACAAGGTTCATCGCGGTCTGTGCGATGCGGCGGCGGTCGCCGCGCACCTTGCCCATGCCCTTTTCGATGTCGAGTTTGATCTCGATGCGCTGCTCGCGGGCGCGCGGCATTTCCATCTCCGCCGTTTCGCGCAGGATTTCGCCGAGATCGACTTCGGTGAAATCCAGATCGATGCGGCCAGCTTCGATGAGCGCGAGATCGAGAATGTTTTCGACCAGATGCGACAGCTGTCCGGTCGCAGAGAGGATGGCCCCGAGTTGCTCTTTCTGGCTTTCCTGCAATTCGCCGAACACGCCGGCCTCCAGCAATTCCGCATAGCCTTGGACCGTCGTCAGCGGCGTGCGCAATTGGTAGGACACGTTCTCGATGAATTCGGTCTTCAGGCGGTCGGCCGCTTCCAGCGCTTCGGCGCGATCGGTCAGCGCCATTTCGACGCGGCGCGCATCGGTAATATCCGTGAAGGCCAAAAGCGTTGCGCCGTCCGGCAGCGGATGCGTTAGAAACACCAGCGACTTTTCATTCGACAACAGCATCTCGCCACTGTGCGTTTGCCGCGCTTCGGGGCTTGGATCCGTTATGCGCGCTTTGATGTCCGCCCAGATTTCGCGATTGGCGTATAAAGGCAGCATCATCGCGGCGACGTCGTCAAAGGTCGCGCCGGCGCCAAGCTTGGCGGCGTCCAGATTCCACACCGAAACGAACGCGGCGTTGCGCAAGCGCAAGCGGCCGTCGGAACCGAACACGGCCACGCCCTCGACCAGCTTATCCATCGTGGATTTTTGCACTTCGATGAGCGAGTTGAACTCGGCCCGCAGCGACAGCTCGTCGGTGCGGTCTTCGAACAGCAACAACAACCCGCCATGCGGGTGGCGCTGGCGCGCCACGCGCAGAATCCGGCCGTCCGGCAGCACCCAGGAATCTTCCGGCAGGTTGTCCGCGTCTTGGTAGTGCGCAAGTTCGCCCGCACGCCAGGCCGCGTAGTCGGCGCGCGCAGGTAGGCGGCGGCGTTCGCGCAAACGATCCAGCAATGCGCCATGGGTCGGCTGCTCGGCGAGCCAGGCTTCTTCCAGATCCCAGATTTTGGCGAAGGCGGAATTGTGGAACATCAAACGCTTGTTGGCGCCGAAAATCGCTACGCCGTCGGTCAGATGGTTCAGCGTTTCGTCGTGCGCCTTGACGTGACGATCCAGCGTCTCGCGCGCCAGTTCTTCTTCCGTGATGTCGAACGCCATGCCGCCGAGGCCGCCGGAGAGGCGGAACATCTTCACCTTCATCGCGCGGCGTTCGCCCTCGACGACGACGTGGCGTGTATCGTCGGTTTCGGCGTTGGTGTTGATG
>JBEVJO010000164.1:0-6673 GCA_040510175.1 Caulobacterales bacterium | reverse complement strand
GCCACAGGGCCTTGGATGAAGGTGGCGCAACTGCTCGCCCCGGTGCCGGATCAGTTGCCGCCGGAACACGCCAACGAACTCACTCAGCTTCAGACCAACGCGCCGGCCATGGGCTGGCCCTTCGTCAGCCGCCGCATGCGCGCCGAACTTGGCCCGGATTGGGAGAGCAAATTCGCAAGTTTCGAGCGCACAGCCGCCGCCGCCGCGTCCCTCGGCCAGGTGCATCGCGCCAAGACGCTCGACGGCAGAGCAGTGGCCTGCAAGCTCCAATATCCAGACATGGCCAGCGCCGTCGAAGCCGATATCGGCCAGCTGCAGATTATCCTTGGAATGCTGCGCCGGGTCAGCGGCGCCATCGACCCTTCGGAGATCGGCGGCGAAGTCGCCGACCGTCTGCGCGAAGAATTGGATTATGCGCGCGAAGCGAAAAACACTGCGTTGTATCGGCTGATGCTGAAGGACATTCCGGAAATCCGCGTGCCCGCAGTCGACGCGGACCTTTCCACCAAGCGCCTTCTAACCATGAGCTGGCTCGATGGCCGGCCTTTGCTTGAGTTCATCGAGTCCGATCAGGAGACGCGCAACCGGCTGGCGACTCTGCTGTTTAAGGCGTGGTGGCGGCCGTTTGCGCAATATGGCGTGATCCATGGCGATCCCCATCTGGGCAACTATTCCTTCGCCGAAGATGGCCACGCTTTGAACCTTTTGGATTTCGGCTGCGTGCGCATTTTCCCGCCCGGCTTCGTCGCCGGCGTCGTCGAGCTGTGGCGCGCGCTGAAGGCGGACGACCGCGCAGGCATCGAAGCCGCTTATGCGCGCTGGGGCTTCAGCGGCCTCAAGCCCGGCGCGATAGATGCGCTCAATATCTGGGCGCGCTTTATCTATGGCCCATTGATCGACGACCGGGTGCGCACGGTGGCCGACGGCGTGAGCCCCGCTGAATATGGCCGCCGCGAAGCCTGGAACGCCAAAGAAGCGCTGAAAGCGCATGGCCCGGTCAAAGTGCCGCGTGAGTTCGTCTTCATGGATCGGGCGGCGATCGGGCTCGGTGCGGCTTTTTTACGCCTGCGCGCCGAGCTTAATTTCCACGACCTCTTCGCCGCCGCGATCGATGGATTCGACGAAGCGGCGTTATCCGCTCGCCAACAAGCCGCGCTAGGGGCGGTGGGGATATCCGACGTGACGAATTAGGTAATTGTTTTATATGTATATTATGAATTCCGTTCGCGCCGGGGCTCAGTTTGACGGCACAATCGCGGCGAATTGGCATTCCGCGCCGTACGCCTTGAATCCCCGCCGAAAACACGGCTAGAAGGTCCGCTAATTGATCTCTTTGGAGGGTGCGATGGCGGGGCCAGCGAGCGAGTATCACCACGGCGAAATGCCGATTGCCGAGCAAAAGTCGACCTGGGAAAGCTTCATGAAGGCAACCTGGTGGGCCTCCTGTCACATCGCCATGGTTCTGATCGTCATTACGCTGCATTTCGCCGTCGGCATGTCCTGGTGGTTGGCGCTGGGCATTGGCGTTGTCGTCGGGATCGGCGGCGGCCTGTTTCTGGGCCTGGGCGCGGCCTGGATCGCGACCGTGATCGGAACGGCTGTTCTGGGCGTTATTGTCGGCCTCTTGATGATGCTAGCTGGCGCCGCGAGCTAAACTGTGTCTGATGTCGCCTGACACGCTTTAGGCGCCAGCACGTTCGATCAGGGGGTAGTTTATGAAATTGGCGGTGCTGAAGGAGCGCCGGGACAGCGAGTCTCGCGTGGCCGCGACCCCCGATTCCGTGAAACGGTTTGTGGGACAAGGCATCGACGTTTTCGTCGAAACCGGCGCCGGCGATCTGGCCAGCATTCCGGATTCTCAGTTTGAAGCCGCTGGCGCGAAAATCGCGCCGGATTTCAAATCGGCCCTGGACGGCGCGGACCTCATCTACAAAGTGCGCCGTCCATTGCCGGAAGAACTCGCGGCGATGAAACGCGGCGCCGGGCTTGTCGCCCTTTTGGCGCCCTATGCCGATCCCGCCGCGTTGAAAGCCTATGCCGACGCCGGACTGCAGGCGATCGCTATGGAATTCATTCCCCGCATCACCCGCGCGCAAGCGATGGATGCTCTGTCCAGCCAAGCGAACCTCGCCGGTTACCGCGCCGTGATTGAAGCCGCCGCCCTTTATGGCCGCGGCTTTCCGATGATGATGACGGCGGCCGGCACCGTCGCCGCCGCCAAGGTGTTCGTGATGGGCGCCGGCGTCGCCGGTCTGCAGGCCATCG
Organism: Caulobacterales bacterium; assembly: GCA_040510175.1. Classification (GTDB taxonomy): domain Bacteria; phylum Pseudomonadota; class Alphaproteobacteria; order Caulobacterales; family Aquidulcibacteraceae; genus JBEVJO01. The sequence continues at coordinate 4,408 of JBEVJO010000164.1, read as the reverse complement.
CCACGGCGCGCCGCCTCGGCGCCATCGTCACCGCCACCGATGTACGTCCTGCCGCAAAAGAACAGGTCGGCTCGCTCGGCGCAAAATTCGTTGCGGTGGAAGACGAAGAATTCAAGCAAGCCGAAACAGCCGCCGGCTACGCAAAGCCGATGTCCGCCGAGTATCAGGTCAAGCAGGCAGCCCTCGTCGCCGAACACATCGCCAAGCAGGACATCGTGATCACCACGGCTTTGATCCCGGGCCGCCCCGCGCCGGTTCTCGTCACTGAAGCCATGGCGCGCAGTATGAAGCCGGGCTCCATCATCGTCGATCTGGCGGTGGAGCAAGGCGGCAATTGTCCGCTGTCCAAAGCCGAAGAGCTGGTGCGCGCAGGCAATGTCACCATCGCCGGCTTCTCCAACCTGCCGGGACGCATCGCGGCGGATTCCTCGGCGCTCTATGCCAAGAACCTCGTCAATCTGACGCCTTTGCTGGTCAGCAAGGAGGGCGCGTTTGCGCCGCAGCTGGACGATGAGATCCTGAAGGGCGCCACGCTGACCCGCGACGGCGCCATCGTGCATCCGACGTTCGCGCCCAACACGGCCAGCGCCTAAGGGCGCCACTGGAGGCTTTGGTATGGCGTCTCGATTGAAAATCATCACAGCAGTTTTGTTCGCCGCTTTCGCGTTCAATGCCTGCTCGCCGAAATCCGAACCCAAAAAGCACGCCGACGCCGACGCCGACGCCGACGCGAAAGTTGAAGAGCCGGCGCCAACGCCGCCACCTTTGACCGAAGACGCCAATGGCGTAACGATCACCCTGGCCGATTGCGCCGGCGCCACGGCCTTCATCGCCGGCATTTCACCGATCAAGCAAAAGAGCCCGGAAAGCGACAAACCGGACGAGAATTTCTATTGGACGCTGCTGGCCTTGCTGGACAAGGAACCCGGCTTTGAAGGCGAGGCGGGACGTTTGGCGGCGGAAACCGCGTTCACCGCTTGGGTGGACAAGCCCGAAGCCAATGTCCGCACCTATGTAGACGCCTGCAAAACACGCTACGCCCAAAACCAAGACGCCCAATAAGGACACGAAAATGGAAGCCGTCGATCCCACCGTTTTCCGCCTCGCGATTTTCGTGCTGGCGATCTTTGTCGGCTATTACGTCGTCTGGTCGGTGACCCCGGCGCTGCACACGCCGCTGATGGCGGTGACCAACGCCATTTCATCCGTGGTCATCGTCGGCGCGCTGATCGCGGCGGCGACCAGCCTCGGCGACGTCGGTACGCGTGGCGCGCTGATCGCCAAGGGCTCCGGCGCGATCGCAGTGGCGCTGGCGGCGGTGAATATATTCGGCGGTTTCCTGGTCACCCGCCGCATGTTGGCCATGTACAAGAAAAAAGAAAAAACGCCGGCCAAAGCGGGAGCCGCGAAATGAATCCGTCTTTAGCAGCGCTTCTCTATCTCGGTTCCGGCGTTCTGTTCATTCTGGCGCTGCGCGGCCTCTCCAGTCCTGAAAGCAGCCGCCAAGGCAATATGTTCGGCATGGTCGGCCTGGCGATCGCCATCGTCACCACTTTGCTGCTGGTCAAAGATTCTCTCGATACGCAAACGCTGCTGTGGATCGGCGGGGCCGTATTGATCGGCGGCGGCGTAGGCGTGCAAACCGCGCGCACCATCAAGATGACAGCGATGCCGCAGCTGGTGGCAGCGTTTCACTCGCTAGTCGGTATGGCGGCGGTGTTGATCGCAGCTGCGGCGTTCTATGCGCCCGAGGGTTTTCATATCATCGATCCCGCCGTCACGGTGTTGGCAGGTAGCAAAACGCCGATCCTTTCGCAAAGCCTGGTCGAACTGGCGCTCGGCACCGCCATCGGCGCCGTGACCTTCAGCGGCTCGGTCATCGCCTTCGCCAAGCTGAACGGCAATATGTCCGGCGCGCCGATCATTCTGCCGGCCCGCCACCTTCTGAATATCGCGCTGGCCGTCGCCATCGTGGTTTTGGTGGTGCTGACCGTGATCGCGCACGGCACGGTCGAATGGCATTTCTGGGCCATCGCGATTTTGTCGTTCATCCTTGGCGTAACCTTGATCATCCCGATCGGCGGCGCCGACATGCCCGTCGTCGTGTCCATGCTGAACTCGTATTCGGGTTGGGCGGCGGCGGCCTTGGGCTTCACGCTTGAGAACAACGCGCTGATCATCACCGGCGCGCTGGTGGGCTCGTCCGGCGCGATCCTGTCCTACATCATGTGCAAAGCGATGAACCGCAGCTTCATTTCGGTGATCCTCGGCGGCTTCGGCGCGGCGGACGGCGCCGCGGCGACGGGCGTCAAAGAAACCCGCCCGGTGAAGCAAGGCTCCGCCGACGACGCGGCCTTCATTATGAAGAACGCCGAAAAGGTCATCATCGTGCCGGGCTATGGCATGGCTGTGGCGCAGGCCCAGCACGCGCTGAAGGAAATGGCCGAAAAGCTGAAAGCGGAAGGCGTTGACGTAAAATACGCGATCCACCCGGTCGCGGGCCGCATGCCCGGCCACATGAACGTGCTGCTGGCGGAAGCCCAGGTGCCGTATGACGAAGTCTTCGAACTGGAAGACATCAACAATGATTTCGGCCAGGCCGATGTCGCCTATGTCATCGGCGCCAATGACGTCACCAATCCATCGGCCAAGACCGACCCCAAATCACCGATTTTCGGCATGCCGATCCTGGACGTCGAAAAGGCCAAAACCGTCCTCTTCATTAAGCGCGGCATGGGCTCTGGCTATGCGGGCGTGGAGAACGAACTCTTCTTCCGCGACAACACCATGATGCTGTTCGCTGATGCGAAAAAGATGACCGAAGAGATTGTGAAGGCGCTGGGGCATTAAAGCCTTTCGCCGCAACCTTCTGGCGCCCAAAGCATTCCTTCGGCTAGACTGCGCTCAAGCATTTGCGCAGGCGCAGAGGATTGCGAGCTTCCCATGACCGACACCTATATCGACCTGGACGTCTCGCCGGATGGCGTGGCCGTGGTGCTGATCAACCGGCCGGCCAAGCGCAACGCCATGAACAACGACATGATTGCGGCCTTGTTCGAGGCGTTCGACACGCTGCGCGGCGCGGATCATGTCCGCATCGTGTTCCTGAAGGGCGCGGGCGGGGTGTTCTCGGCGGGCGTCGATCTGGAGACTTTGTCGGCGCAGGCCGCGCATGATCGCGACTTCAACGAGCAGGACGCCGAGTTGCTGATCAAAACCATCGCGGCGTTTCACGATCTGCCGCAACTCACCGTGGCGCTGGCCGAAGGCTATGTGGCCGGTGGCGCCGTCAGCCTCGCGGCGGCGGCCGATTGGGTGGTGGCGAAGCAAGGCGTGCAGTTCAGCGTCGCCGCCGCCAAGCTCGGCCTAAACCCCGCGCATATGATCCCGTTTCTGATCGAGGCCGTCGGCGTGCGCGCGGCGCGCAGCATTTTGCTCACCGCCGCGCCATTCGACGCCGCGGCCGCGCATGTAATGGGCCTCGCCTCAGAAGTCGTCGCAGACGACGCAGGTATCGACGGCGCCATGCGGCGCTTGACCAGCATGGCGCTCGAGACTTCCCCCCTCGTCGTGCACGCCATCAAGGACGCGGTGCGCCATTGCGCCAAACACAAACTAGATGACGGCCTGCTGCGCGACATGATCAAACGCGACGCCGACAGCCGCGTCTCCGCTTCAGGCCGCGAAGGCGTCAAAGCGTTCCTGGAACGCCGGGCGCCGGTTTGGCCGATCGAATAGCGCGCCGCTTACGTCGAGGCGACCGGCGTTTCGCTGACCGTGTCCGGCCGGCGGATCACGTCGAAGCCGATCAGGTGTTCGCCGTATTCGCCTTGCTCGTAGCTATCGATCGCTTGCTGGAAATAATCCCGCAGATGCACATAGAGCGCCTCAAGAAAATCCTGCGGCGCGCCTGCGGCCAGCGGCAGCTTGAACGAATAATCGAGCCCCTGGGCTATCGAAAGACGGAAAGTTTCGCCTTCCTTGGCGCAACGCATCACCACCCGCAACCAATCGCCTTGCGGCGTGACGCGCACAATCAAGCCAAAGGCAATCGGCGCCAAAGGCTGAAACCCCGCAGGCGGCGCGGAAAACGCCGCGTCGGCATAATCGCGCGGCTCGAACGGCCCAACCGGCGGCGCGAGCAGCACGCATGGCGGCCCTTCCGAGCCGAGATAGGCGCAAAAACCGTCGCGAATAGCCTCCGCCAATGTGCGAATGCGGACATAATTCTCCGCTGACAGCACGCGATAGCGCGTCACAACCTTCGCGAGTTCTTTGGCTCGGCTCATCTAGTCCTCGTGTTGTCCGGTACTTGTTGTAGCCCTACGCGGCAAAGCTTGCAAAAATGGCCCGCTCCAGCGAAGCGATTCGCGCCGGTACAGGGGAAAGACGGCCATGAACCCTCCCA
>JBEVJO010000163.1:0-5000 GCA_040510175.1 Caulobacterales bacterium | reverse complement strand
TCGAAATCAACACAAACGCCGGCGGCGCATTCCTCAACGCCTTTTTAGCACGGGCGCAGATCGCTTGCTGCGCCGAGGTCAAACAAGCGGAGACGCTCGCAACATTCGAGAACGCCGTGATCGACATGTTTCTCGCAGAGTGGCGCAGTCAAGGCCGCGCTGGCCAGCCGAACCGCATCGCCATCGTGGATGACGCGCCGGAAAGCCAATACCTCTATCCGGAATTCGTGCTGGCTCAACGACTATTTGAACGCAATCGCATCGCGGCCATCATCGCCGATCCAAGCGACCTTGTTTTTCAAGATGGGAAGCTACTGGCCGGCGGCGCGCCGGTGGATATCGTTTACAACAGGCTGGTTGACTTTGCGCTGGCGGAGCCCAGCCATGCAGCGCTGCGCGCGGCCTATGAAGCTGGCGCCGTTGTCGTCACACCGAATCCACACAACCACGCTTTATATGCCGATAAACGCAACCTCACCTTATTGTCAGATCAAGACGCCTTGCGCGCCTGGGGCCTTGCTGAGGAGCAGCGCGAGATTCTGGCCAATGCGCCGCGCACAGTGCGCGTCAGCGCCGCCGAAGGCGATGAGCTTTGGAGCAAGCGCAAAGGTCTATTTTTCAAACCCGCCTCCGGGCATGGCGGGAAGGCCGTCTATCGCGGCGACAAGATCACGAAAGCCGTTTGGCAAGACATCCTGGACGGCGATTATGTCGCGCAGGCATTTGCGCGTCCCAGCGAACGCAGCATGGAAATCGACGGAGAACGGGTGCAGCGCAAGCTTGATGTGCGGCTATACACCTATGCGGGCGCCCCGCTTCTGGCTGCCGCGCGCTTATATCAGGGCCAGACCACAAATTTCCGCACGCCGGGCGGCGGCTTCGCACCCGTCTTTTTCATTTAAAGCAGCGCGACTTCTTCAATACATCCCAAAGTTCAACCGCATGCCGCTTTCCGGCCAGCGCGTCTTGATCACCTGCCCCACGCTCGCCAGCGTGATGTAAGCGTCGCGCATATCGGCGCCGCCGAAGCAGATGTTCGACACATGCAGATCCGGAAAGGCGCGGTGCGTGTGCAGACCATTCGCGGTGAACACGGTAATCCCGCCATTGCCGCCCGTGGCGACGCAGACATTGCCCTTGGAATCCAGCGCCAGCGAATCCAAAGGCTGTTCGCCGGGCAAGGTGCAAACGAGCCGCCCCGGATTTTCGCCTTCATTGTCCGAAGCGATTTGGCCGGGCGCCGCCAAGGTATAGGCCCAGAGCCGCCCCGGCAGCGTGTCGGACACGTATAAGGTCTTCTCATCGGCGCTGAGGCCTACACCGCACGGAGTCAGCAGCGGATAGACCGCTTCGCTGATTTCTCCGTCCACGACATAATAGAGTCCGCCATGGTCGCGCATGCGCGCATAGGTGCGTCCAGAATCGGCAAACCAAAAGCCGCCCTCACGATCGAACACGATATCCTTGGGCGCCCGCAGTGCGTGGTCGCCGCAATGATCGAACAAGGTTTCGATCTTGCCGGTGGAGAGATCGACGCGCTCGACACGCCCGCCGGCATAGTCGGACGACACGCCAACCGGAATGATCCGTCCATGCCGTTCAATCCATTCCGAGCCCGCATTGTTACAGACATAAAGCGCGCTGTCCTTGCCTAAGGCCGCGCCGGTCGGGCCACCGCCAAGATCGGCGACCGTTTCGGATTTGTATTTGCCGGAATAACTCGGCCACAGGCGCGTGATCGCGCCACCCGCCGTTTCGGCGACCAGAAGCGCGCCGTCCGGCTGGACGATCGGCCCGTCCGGGTAGCGCAGCCCTTCGGCGACGATTGTGAAGTCCATGCGACGCCCTACGAAAACAGTGTTCTGTCGATTGCGCGGCTATTGCCCGCGCGTCAATCGCAGTTCCATTCCTGGGCGTTGCAACGCGGGCGTTTGCTCGCCTTTTTGATGATATGAAACTGCCAGAGCATCACCTCGGGCGGATCGTCGGCGGTCAGAAACACTTCCGCGTATTTGGCGGCGCGCAGACTGGCTTCGGCATTATAGATTTGCGGCCCGGTAAAGCCGCCGCCCGGCGGGTTGCAATCGACTTTCAGCGTTAGACGATGACCCCATTTCAGATCGCCGCGAAAGGTCTTGATGACGCGCCCATGCACCATGCAGCCCATGGCGCCGTTCACGGGACCCACAACCTTGATGATCTTGATCTGGACGTGACGCGGCGCTTCGGCGCGCGCCATCAGATAGGTCTGCGGCGGCATCAGCGCGAACGCCGGGACAGGCAACGCCATCAGCGACAGGCCGATCAGCACACGCTTCAAGAAATGCGTCACGCCCGCCGCTCCAGCACCCGCAGCACCGCCGCGAATTCGTCATTCGGTCCAGCCGGAAAAGCCTCGCGGCTTTTCTCAATCCATTGCGCCTCGTCGAAAGCGGGCAGGAAGGCATCGCCCTCGGGGCGGCAATCCACTTCGGTCAGGTAGAGCCTGGACGCCAGCGGCAGCGCCTCGGCGAACACACCCTGCCCGCCGATCACGCAGACCTCCGCCGCATTATCCCGGGCCGCAATTGCCTGGCCGGCCGCCCACCCTGCCGCGAAGCTGGGGAAAACCCACGCGTCCGGCGCCAGCAAAGTCCGGCTTTCGGACAGAATGATATTGGTCCGGCCGGGCAAAGGCTTCTTGGGCAGACTTTCCCAGGTCTTGCGCCCCATGATGACCGGCTTACCCATGGTGATCGCCTTGAAGCGCGCCAGATCGGCTTTCAGCCGCCAGGGCAGATTATTGTCCCGCCCAATGACGTTATTAGCCGCCCGCGCCACCACGATCGCGATGGGAATCGACGAATCTGGACCGGTTGTCCCAAACGCCTGCGTCACCTGATCGCACTCCCGCTCAATCGAACGCCCCAAATCAGCCCCCGGCCTTGAAACATAAAGCATGACAGGCCATCAGAGCCAAATCTGGAGCCATTCTAACCGTTATGATCCGCCACATCGTCTTCTTCAGCTGCAAACCCGGCCACAGCCCGCAAGAGATCGTGCGCGGCCTCTCTGTGCTGACCGGCATCGAGCATGCACGCAAAGTCGAGATCGCTTTGAACGAAAAGGTCGACCAGATCGGCAACGACGTCGACATCGTGGTCTATGCCGAGTTCGACAGCGTGGAGGCTTTGCGCGCCTTCAAGGCGCATCCTTTGTACGACGACTCCACCCGCAATGTGCGCCCCTTGCGCGAACTGCGCTTCGCCGCCGATTTCGATGTCGCAAAGGCGACAACGACGCTGCTTTAACGGCAGCGCCCCATCATCCTAGGCCTATGGCGGAGCGGCCGGGAGTGCGCCATATTTCCTCCAAACCAAAAGGGAGGAAATCATTAAACGATGACATCGTTTGATCCGGTGGCGCCCATCGAGAACATTACCGCCGATTGGCTGACCCATGTCTTGGCGCAGGCGGGCCGGCTCAAATCCGGCAAGGTGGTCAGCGTGCAGTACGAGACCTGCGGCACAGGGCAACTCGGCGACTCTTACCGCTTTCGTCTGGGCTACGCGCCGGCCGGCGCCGGCCCCGCGACTCTCGTGGGCAAATTCGCCGCCAAAGACCAGACGAGCCGGGAATTCGGCGCCCGCTCCGGCTATTATCGCAGCGAGATCGGCTTTTATAAGCAATTGGCCCCGCGCCTGACGATCTCCGTGCCGACGGCGGTGCATGCGGCGCTCGCGGACAATGACATCGATTTCGTTCTGTTGATGGAAGACCTCGCGCCCGCGCGGGCGGTCGATCAGATACTGGGCTGCAGCGCGGACGATTCCGCACGCGTACTCGAACAAGCCGCCGCGCTGCACGCCGCAAGCTGGCGGGACCGCGATCTTGCCGGCCAAGACTGGCTGCGAGGGCCGGTCGGCATCTTTAATTACGTCACCGACAATTTCGCCAGCGTCCTGAAAACCTTTCCCGAACTCTGCGGCGACCTGGTCCCGGACGCTGATCTTCAGGAAGCGGCAAAACTGATCCCGCATGCTGAGTCCTGGAAGCGCATTTTCAGCGACCCGCAATGTCTCTGGCACAGCGATTTGCGCGCCGACAACGTGCTGTTCGACGCCGCCGACGGCAGCCGTCCGGTCGTCGTTCTCGATTGGCAGGGTCTGGGCTTCGGCCGCGGCGCCATCGACGTTGCGCACTGGATGGGCACAAGCATGCCGACCGAAGTGCGCCGTCGCTGCGAGCGCGATCTTGTCGCCCACTATCATGACGCGCTGGTGAAGCGCGGCGTAAACGATTACAGCGCCGACCAGTGCTGGGACGATTACCGAGTGCACGCAATCCATGGTCTACAAGTCGGTGTCTTCGGGCTGGGAGCAGTCAGACGCAGCCCACGTGGCGATCAAATGTGGAAAGTGTGGATCGAACGCTGCGCCGCACAAGTTCGGGATCTCGACAGCTTTAAGGCGCTTGCCAACGCATAGGCGCGCCGTTTTGCATAGCGAATCGGCTTTAACCTTTCGACGTTGCCCACAGGTGACGTCGCGACCGAAGCGATGATTGCGGAACAATTGCGCCCCTCGCGCATTCAATTATCGGCACAGCTGGCCACAATGTAACACGACAGACGAGCGAGACCGCTTCGCGTGTTGGATTTGGCTGTCTCTGCCTACGGACGATTGGTCTGCTTCTGCAAGCCGCCTTCTGTCCGTTAGCAAGCGCCAAAAGCCGCACCTCCACAGCAAGGTTTGCTCTTTTAACAACGCCTTTTGCACGAGCAATCGGCGGAAAGGAAACGCTATGAGCATAAACAAACATTCTTCACTCGTGACGCGCCATGCGCGAACGGTCCTCGCCGCAGCCACATTGGCGCTGAGCTTCGGCGCCGCACCAGCATTCGCAGATCAAAGCGATGCGGAGGCTGCGCTGACCCGCGCGGACGCAAAAATTGAAACCGTGACCCGGCAAGCGGGCCAAGCCGGCGACAATGGCGATCAAAGCTTCAACATGGCGCGCGA
>JBEVJO010000162.1:0-3570 GCA_040510175.1 Caulobacterales bacterium | reverse complement strand
TTTGGTCACGACAATAGCCAAGGGGACTGAGAGAGATGGTGTTGAAGGTCGCGTTCCAGGGCGATCCGGGGGCCAATAGCCATCTGGCGTGCCAGGAGGCGCTGCCGGCCTACGAACCCATGCCGTGCGCAACCTTTGAAGACGCCTTCGCCGCCGTGTCCAGCGGGGAAGCGGCTCTGGGCATGATCCCGATTGAAAACTCTTTGGCGGGCCGCGTCGGCGATGTGCACCATTTATTGCCCGAGGCCGGGCTTCACATTGTCGGCGAGCACTTCATGGCGATCCGCCATCAATTGATGGCGCTGCCGGGCGTGGCTCTGAAGGACGTCAAACGTGTGCGCTCGCACCCAATGGCGCTCGGCCAATGCCGCAAGACGCTGCGCCGCTTGGGCATCCTGCCGGTGGCGACCTATGACACGGCGGGCGCGGCGCGCGAGATCAAGGAACATGGCGATCCCAGCGAGGGCGCGATTGCCTCGGGCCTGGCGGCGGAGATTCACGGCCTGACGATTCTGCAGGCCGATTGCGAAGACGCCTCCTACAACACGACGCGCTTCGTCATCCTGTCGGCCAAGCCGGACGACGCCAGCCAGGAAGACGGTCCCTGCGTGACCAGCCTGGTGTTCCGCGTCCGCAACGTGCCGGCTGCGCTCTACAAGGCGCTGGGCGGTTTCGCGACCAACGGCGTCAACGTCACCAAGCTGGAAAGCTATTCGATCGAAGGGGCATTCGAGGCGACGCAATTCTATGCGGATCTCGCGGGCCATCCCGACGACATCGCGGTGCGGCGGGCCCTGGAAGAACTCGCGTTCTTCTCCGCCTCGCTGAATATTCTCGGCGTGTATCGCGCGCATCCGTTCCGTAAGGCGCTTTAAAGGCTGTCTGCGGTCGCCGGTGCATGGGTGACAGTGATGTTTGTGAGGAAAAGCGCGCCGCTTATTCCTCCAACAACCGCCGTGCGATCACCTGCGCCTGGATTTCCCCGGCGCCCTCGAAGATGTTCAAGATGCGCGCGTCGCACAACACCCGGCTGATCGGATATTCCAGCGCGAAGCCGTTGCCGCCATGGATCTGCAGCGCATTGTCCGCTGCAGACCAGGCGATCCGCGCCGCCAGCAATTTGGCCATGCCGGCTTCAAGATCGCAGCGTTTGCCGTCGTCCTTTTGCCGGGCCGCGTAATAGGTGATCTGGCGCGCGCCCATCAATTCGGCCGCCATCATGGCGAGCTTATTGGCGACGCGCGGGAAGTGGAAAATCGCCTGGCCGAATTGCTTGCGGTCGAGGGCGTATTTCAGGCCCAGTTCCAGCGCGCATTGGCCGACGCCCACCGCGCGCGCCGCTGTTTGAATTCGCGCGCTTTCGAACGTCGCCATCAGATGCTTGAAGCCCATGCCTTCAACGCCGCCGAGCAGATTGGCGGCGGGCACTTCAAAGCCGTCGAAGCCAAGCTCGAATTCCTTCATGCCGCGATAGCCGAGCACCTCGATCTCGCCGCCGGTCATGCCTTCTGCCGGGAAGAGTTCGGTTTCCGTGGCGCGGGGCTTCTCGGCCAGGAACATCGAGAGGCCGCGGAAGTCCGTGGTGTTCGGATCGGTGCGCACCAAGAGCGTCATCACATCGGCGCGCGAGGCGTGGGTGATCCAGGTCTTGTTCCCAGTGACCTTGTAGGTATCGCCATCTTTCACGGCGCGGGTACGCAAGGAGCCGAGATCTGAACCTGTATTAGGTTCGGTGAAGACGGCGGTCGGCAGGATTTCGGCCGAGGCGATTCTGGGCAACCAATATTCTTTCTGGGCGTCGGTGCCGCCTGTGAGGATGAGTTCGGCCGCGATCTCGGAGCGCGTGCCCAAGGAGCCGACGCCGATATCGCCGCGGCTAAGTTCTTCGGAGACCACGCACATGGCGGTCTTGCCCAGGCCCGAGCCCCCAAGCTGTTCGGGAATGGTCAGGCCGAACACGCCCAGTTCGCCCATTTCATTCAAAATCTCGATGGGGATCAGCTCGTCCTTCATGTGCCATTGGTGGGCGAAGGGCACGACCTTCTCCTCGGCGAAGGCGCGGAACGTGTCGCGGATCATCTCGAAGGTTTCGTCGAGGCCGGTTTCCTCGACCGTGGCCTTGCCGCGCGCATGCTCCAGGGCCGAAGCGATGAAGGTCTTCACCGATTGGTCCACACCGGCTTTGGCGAGTTGGCCCAGCTCGGAGGCGGCCAGTACAGCCAATGCGGCTTCCGGCGCGTGCAAATCCTGTGGGCGGACGATTTCGTTCTGAGTCATCAGCACGCCGCCTAGAAGCTGCGCGCCATATTCGGCGAACAGCAAATAACAGAGCGCCTGTTCGGTCGCGCTGAACTTTCCCTCGGCAGAGAGGCGCTCGGCCCAGGCCGCGACTTCGGTCAGCGTCTCCGCGTAGGTCGCGATCCAGGCGAGACCGTGCGCGGCGTGCTGATTGGCGTCGATGGCCCCGCGATCCAGTTTACCGTTCTTGCGCCACAGGGCGGCGAGACCGCCACGCACCGCTTCGACATAGGCCTTGGCGGCGGCGGCGGCCTTGAGCAGGGTCGCAATGCTCGGGCTTGCTGAAAGGTCAGCCGAAAGGGGCGCGTTCATCAGGTCCTCGGATCGAAAAATGCCGTCATGCGGCAAAGCCATGCTGCAACGCAAGATGCTAGCCCGAAATTGGTCCTAGCTGCGCCATCTCAGCGTGACGGGCTGAATTGGATTGGCGAAGGCGCGTTTTTCAGCGCGGCTTGCCGCCCATTCGCGCTTTAGGCGATTGTACCACTTGGCCTGGACGTCGATGTCGTCGATCCACAGCATGCCGGGGCGGTATTTCAGCCCTTCATTCTGCAGGTCGACCAGGCGGCCGTCCTGCGCCAGGAACTCTCTGGCGCCGGGAATGACGAACGGCTTGATCACGTCGATGATCGGCGCGCCGCTCCAATATGTCGCTTGGGTGATGCGCGTGCGCTCCGGCGTTTCCGGCGTCAGCAAGGTCAGCGTGAAGAAACGCGCGCGTTTGTTCTCCACGACCTCCCAGCGATAGCCGGGCAGGCGGAAAACGATCTCCGTCGTTACGCCATCGCCGAACAGAGCGCGGTAGGCGAGGCTATTGCCGGACGGCGCATGGCGGGCGATGGCCCAGCCGCGCTCGCGCGGTTCGAACAATTTTTCCTTTAAGCGAAGGCCAACGCTTTTCGGCCGCCACCACCATTGCGTATGCACGAAGCCGACATGCGCCGGGTCCATCAATCCCACCACGGCGTTGTCCATGTTAGCATTGAACATCTGGTCGATGACGAATTTGGGTTTGGCGCCGCCGAGACCAAAATCTGGCGCCGGTTCGGGCGTTCCGTCGAAGCGCGAATCGCCGGCGACGAAAATGAAAACCAATCCGTTCGCTTCGTGCACGGGATACCGGCGCACACGGACGCGGCTGGCGTCGTACTCATCGCCATTTACGAGCGACGGCAGCAACTTGCAGACGCCGTCCGCGCCAAAGCGCCAGCCGTGATAGGGACACTCGATTGTCGCTTCGCCGTTGGTGTCGATTTGGCGGCCGGCCGACAA
>JBEVJO010000161.1:0-4540 GCA_040510175.1 Caulobacterales bacterium | reverse complement strand
GGGTAGGGGGATGAACTCGGAATTGTCGAGATCGGGCAGTTTCATCCGGCCGGCGCGCCAATCGGCTTTGGCTTGCTCTAGCCGTTCCTTGGAGGACGAGACAAAGTTCCAGTCCAAAAAGCGCGGGCCGACGGTTTCGCCGCCCAGGATCATCAACAGACTTTTGCTGTGCGCTTCAACGACGGCGTCTTCGCCGGGCTTGAACACGATCATCTGGCCGTTGCTGTAGGTCTGACCGTCCACCACCACAACGCCATCGACCACGAAGGCGGCGCGCTCGGAATAATTCGCGGGCAATTGCGCCTTGGCGCGCGGCTGCAACAGCCAATGCGCGTAAAACAACGGTGAGTGGATCTTGACGTTGGCCTTCACGCCGAAGGCTTCGCCGGCGATTAAGCGCGCCCACACCCCGTCCGCTTCGACTACCGGCAAATCCGCCATGGAATGGTGGTGAAAACTGGGGTCCGTTTCTTCGTATTCGTTGGGCAATGCGACCCACGCTTGAATCCCATGTAACGGCCCGCCGACCGCGCGGGCTTTCTCAAAGCGTTCCGAATGCGTGATGCCCTTACCTGCGATCATCCAGTTCATTTCACCGGGCAGAATGGCCTGCTCGGAGCCGACGCTGTCGCGGTGCATGATTTCGCCGTCAAACAAATAGGTGACGGTGGAGAGGCCGATATGCGGATGCGGGCGGACATCGACGCTCTTCGGAATGCCGGCCGGAAAATTCGCGGGGCCCATGTGATCGAAAAAGACGAATGGTCCCACCGTCCGGTGCTGTGCGGATGGCAGGACTCGTCCGACTTCAAAGCCGCCGAGGTCTTTGGCGCGCTGGTCGATGATGCGTTCGATCATGCTTCAAGCCCCAATATCTTGCGGTAGGTCGGGTGGAGGAGGTCTTGCTCTTCGGGGTGTTCCGTAATGTATTTCGCGAAGAAAGTGCAGACGGGCAGAACCTGCAAATGACGCTCGCGCGCTGATTTCAGGCCGGCGCGCACCAGCATTTTCGCCAGGCCGCGGCCGCCGAGCGCCTCCGGCACTTCAGTGTGCGTGAACATGATGCCGTGATCGATCAGGCGGTATTCGGCGACGGCGACGTGATCACCGATCACGATCTCAAAACGCTGTTTTTCAGGATTGTCGCGGACTTCTGGCGCGTCGATCATGCTCTGTGCCTTTGACGATTGCACCCCAGATGTAAGGGGCGCCGCACAGAATGCGACATCTGACGCGGACTTGCGACCGAAAACGCTCTGCGCCTATTTGCGGCGCTTCTTTTTGCCGACGCTCTTTTTCGTCGGGGGCCGCGTGCTGCCGCTGTTCCTTGAGCCGAAGTCGCGGCCGCCAGGGCGAGCCCGAGCGTCACGCGCCACGGGACGAATGTTCCGGGCGTCTTTCGGTGAGCCGGCCTGCGGTTTGGTGAGGATCTCGAACAGCAAGCCGCCGGATACCGGCGTTGCTTCGACGAGGCGCACCTCGACGGTCATGCCGAGCACAAAGCGGTCGCCGCTTTGTTCGCCGATCAGACGCTGATGGGCTGCGTCGTGGGCGAAGCGTTCGTCGCCCAGCATGGATATCGGCGCCAGGCCGTCCGCGCCGATATCGGTCAAGCGGATAAACAAGCCGGCGCGGGTGACGCCCGTGATGCGGCCTTGGAACTTTGCGCCGACTTTGTCCGCCAAGAATGCCGCCACATAGCGGTCATTGGCTTCGCGTTCGGCGGCGACGGCGCGGCGTTCGCAGGTCGTGATGATTTCCGCGATGGCGTCGAGCTTGGCCATTTGCGAGTCGGTAAGCCCGTCATCGCCGAGCCCCAGTGCGCGGATCAGGCCGCGATGCACGATCACGTCTGCGTAGCGGCGGATCGGCGAGGTGAAGTGCGCATAGCGATCCAGGTTCAGGCCGAAATGCCCGATATTCTGATCCGAATAGATCGCCTGCGCTTGCGAGCGCAGCACCATTTCATTGACCAAAGCCTCGTTGCCGGAGCCTTGCGCCTGCGCGATCAATTTGTTGAACCGGTGCGGTTTCGGCGCCTCGCCCTTGGTCCATTTCATATTGATGGTCGGCAGAAAATCCGTCAGCGCCGCGATCTTTTCCTGCGATGGCGTGTCGTGGATGCGGTAGATCAGCGGGCTCTTTTTCGCTTCCAGCGTTTCAGCCGCGCAGACATTGGCCTGGATCATGAATTCTTCGATCAGACGGTGCGCTTCGACGCGCTCGCGCCGATGGATGCTGGCGACTTTGCCGTCCGGTCCGAACCGCACCTTGAATTCCGGCGCGTCCAGATCGAGCGGGTTGCGGATGTCGCGCGCCTTCGCCGTAGCGGCGTAGGCGGCCCAAAGCGGCTTCAAGACGGTGTCCAGAAGCGGCGCGGTCTTTTCGTCCGGTTCGCCATCGATGGCGCGTTGGGCCTGCGTGTATTCCAGCTTCGCCGCCGATCGCATCATGCCGCGCATGAAGGTGTGCCGGCGTTTGTCGCCATGGGCGTCGAACACCATTTCGACGGCGAGGCAAGCGCGATCCTCTCCTTCTCGCAGCGAGCACAAATCCGCCGACAATTCCTCGGGCAACATCGGCGAGACGCGATCCGGGAAATAGACCGAGACGCCGCGCTTCAATGCGCCCTTGTCGAGCGGGCTGTCCGGCGTCACGTACAAAGCCACATCGGCGATCGCGACCAGCACTTTCCAGCCGCCGGCGTTTTTCGGGTCGTCGTCGGGCGCGGCGAAAACGGCGTCGTCGTGATCGCGTGCGTCGTCGGGGTCGATGGTGACGAGCGGTATGTCGCGCAGATCCGTACGTTTGCCGAGCGGCACAGGCTTGGCGGCGCGCGCTTGCGCGAGTTCGGCTTCACTGAACCCAACCGGAATGCGGTGCGCGTGCATCGCCAGAATCGAGGCGGCGCGGGGGTCGTCGGCGCGGCCGATGGTTTCAATAATGGTGACGCGCGGCGGACCCGATGCTCGGCGGCGATCGGCGGCGGCGCTGATCACCAGATCGCCGTCTTTGGCTTGGCCGGCGTCGCGCGGCGAAACGTGGAAGGGGCCACGCGCGCGGCGATCCGATGGTTCGACCATGCCGCCATGCGGTCCGGCGCGATAAATACCCAGGATTCGGGGCGGACCGGATTCGACTTGCCGGACGATACGCGCATTCCAGCCATTTTCATCCTTGCTGATGCGCGCCAAAGCCCGATCGCCAATGCCGAGCGCAGGGCCGCCACGACCGGCGGCGTCGCGCATCGAGACGCGGATCATCGGTCCGAACAGGCCATTGTCTCCGGTGCATTGCGCGGCTAGATCGCCGTCATCGTCGACGCCGGTGATTTCGATAATGCCGCTTTCCGGCGGCGCGTCGGCGGAAGCGAAGGTGCGGCGGCCCGCCCGCGCCAGTTTGCCGTCTTCTTCCAGCTCTTCGAGGATCAGGCGCAGGGTGCGACGGTCTTCGCCTTTGACGTCGAGCACACGCGCCAGATCGCGCTTGGCCAAAGAGCGTCCGTGTTTAGCGATAGCGGCCAGCACCGCTTCCTTGGTGAGCGGGCCCGCAGGTTCGTCGGACCCGCGTTTCTTGCTCACGCGGATGCTTTCTTCGGGGCTTTAGGTTTCGCGGCGGCCGCCTTTTTAGGTTTCGGCGCGGTCTTCGCGGCGCTTTTTGCCTTTGTAGGTTTCGCCGCAGCAGGTTTTGCGGCTTTTACCACTTTCGGCTTGGCTGTTTTGGCGCCGCGTCCTTTTTTCGACGGCCCTTTGGCTTCTCTGGCCGCGATCAGCTGCACCGCCAGATCGAGATCGACGGATTGCGGATCGGTATTGTTCGGTAATGTTGCGTGGATTTCACCGTCGCTGACATAGGGACCATACCGGCCGGAGAGAACCTTCAGCGCCTTGCCGCTTTCCGGATGCGCGCCCAACTCCTTCAGTGCGGTCGGCGTGTTACGGCCGCGCCGTCCGCCGCCGGCGGCCTTTTCTGCGATCAGGCTGACGGCGCGGTTCAGGCCGATTTCGAAGACTTCACTGACATCCGGCAGGTTTGCGTAGGTCTTGTTGTGCTGAACATACGGGCCATAACGCCCAATATTGGCGACAATCATTTCGCCGTCTTCCGGGTGCGCGCCCACCGGGCGGGGCAACGTCAAAAGCTTCAGCGCTTTTTCGAAATCAATGTCCTCGACTTTCCAGCCTTTGGGAATGCTGGAACGCTTTGGTTTGTCTTCTTCGCCAAGCTGCACATACGGGCCGAAACGCCCGGATTTTAGTTTGACCTCAAGACCCGTTTCCGGATCGACGCCAAGGAGCTGGCCTTCAGCAGGCATTGAGGCTTCGGCATTATTGCCGCCAATGGCGCGGGTCATCTTGCATTCGGGGTAGTTCGAGCAGCCGACGAACGCGCCGAACTTGCCGCGCTTCAGCGACAGCTGACCGGTGCCGCAAACTGGGCAGACGCGCGGATCGCTGCCGTCTTCCTTTGCCGGGAAGAACAGGGGGCCAAGCGCTTCGTTCAACGCATCAAGGATTTCGGTGGTGCGCTTTTCGCCGGC
>JBEVJO010000160.1:0-3969 GCA_040510175.1 Caulobacterales bacterium | reverse complement strand
TGACCTTGCGAGCCAGAATCGGAAAGTCCATCCGAACTGCTTCAACGTCAAAGGCACGGATAATGCTTTGGCTGGTCATGCGGATTTCTCCGCCAGCCAGGCATTCATGCGATCCACAATTTCGGTGCATAATTCGTCCGAGAGGGATTCCGGGATCGCTTCGGTCAGAAACGCTTCGATCAGCATGGCTCTCGCTTCGATCTCCGCTACGCCGCGCGAGCGAATATAGAATAGCGCATCGTCATCCAAAGCGCCGATGGCGTTACCGTGGGCGCATTGCACGTCATCTGCGTAAATTTGAAGTTCCGGCTTCGCGAAAATCTCGGCGCCGTCTTCTAACAATAATGCCTGGTGGTGCTGACGCGCATCCGTCTTTTGCGCCGCGCGTTGGACCAGGATTTTGCCCTGGAACACACCGCGTCCGCCGGCGCGCGCCACCCCTTTGATAACTTGGTTGCAGTTAGCGCCCTGAACTTCGGCATTACGGCCCGGACCTTCAGCGGTCACGATCGAAGTCAGATCACAATGACGGCCTCCGCTCACAAGATATGCGGCGTTCAGCGTCAACTGACCGCCGCCCCATAGCGACACATTCGTCTCCAGGCGCGCCAGCTTGCCGCCGAAACTTAGAACGAATTGCTCGTATGCGCCGCCGGGGCCGACCACGACATCGGCACGGTTGAGAACGATCGAGTCTGACGAACCGTCCTGGATCAAAACCCGGGTCAGCTTCCCGCCCCGCACCATCGCATTCAGAGATCCGGCCGACAAACCTCGCGCGGCATTAATCCGCTCAATTAGAACTGTGTGTCCGCTTTTGACGGCGACAACGCGGTTCGCTTGGCCATCGCGCTCATGCAATCCGCCCGTATCCAGGCCTTCGGAATCATCTAACGACAACGCCTCGGCGAGTTCACGGATGATCGGCGCATCGGAAGGGGTGACTGCGGGCGCCGGCTCATGTGCATGATCATGCAAACTGACGATCGGCGTGTCCGAATCCACAGCAGAGCGTAAGTCGCTCCAGCGCCATTCCTCGACGCGCCGATTTGGCAGACCGCTCTCGCGCACCAGGGCAGCGGCGCTGGCGCCGCACGCGCCAAGGCTGTCCAGCGTCTTCAGCAACATCTGCTCGCCGCCGCTCGGCTTTATGGCGCGGATGGCGCTCATGCCGCCGCCTTCTGGTAGCGATCGTAGCCTTCTGCTTCGAGCTTCTGCGCCAAATCCGGTCCGCCAGAATCAACGATGCGACCATCCACCAGCACATGCACCTGATCCGGCTTCACATATTCCAACAGGCGCTCGTAGTGCGTGATCAGCAACATCGCGCGCTGCGGCGAGCGCAAAGCATTGATGGACTCCGACACGACACGCAGCGCGTCGATATCCAAACCGGAGTCCGTTTCATCCAAAATAGCGAGACGCGGCTCGAACATCGCCATTTGCAGCATTTCCATGCGCTTTTTTTCGCCGCCGGAAAAACCGACATTGAGCGCGCGGCGCAGCATGTCGTCCGACATCGCGAGGCGTTTGGCAGCTTCGCGCGCCTTTTTCAAAAACTCACCGGGAGACAACTCCGCCTCACCACGCGCGCGCTTCTGCGAATTCAGCGCCGTGCGGACGAACGTCATCGCAGGAACACCCGGCAGCTCCAACGGGTATTGGAAGGACATGAACAGGCCCTTAGAGGCGCGCTCTTCCGGCGTCAGCGGCAACAGGCTTTCACCGTCCATCAGCGCTTCGCCGGTGATCTCGTAATCCGCTCGACCTGCTAGCACCTGCGACAGAGTCGATTTGCCAGCGCCGTTCGGACCCATAATGGCGTGTACCTGACCGGCCGGAATCGACAACGTCAGGCCCTTGAGAATCTCGCGCCCTGGAATGGCGGCATGCAAATCGCGAATATCCAACATCATCACTAACCCACGCTGCCTTCCAGGCTCACGGCCAGAAGCTTCTGCGCTTCCGCGGCAAACTCCATCGGCAGTTTCTGTAAAACTTCACGCACGAAACCATTGACGAGAAGCGCAACCGCTTCCTCTTCCGGCACTCCGCGCGCGCGGCAATAGAACAATTGTTCGTCGGACAACCGCGTCGTCGTCGCTTCGTGCTCCAGCACGCAATCGCGCGTCCGCGCTTCGACATAAGGAATGGTGTGCGCCGCGCAATCGTGTCCGATCAACAACGAGTCGCATTGGGTGAAATTGCGTGCGCCTTTGGCTTTCGGATTGACGCTTACGAGGCCGCGATAAGCGTTCGATGATTTGCCAGCCGAAATGCCCTTCGACACGATCCGAGATTTCGTGTTGGCGCCGAGATGGATCATCTTTGTGCCCGTGTCGGCCTGCTGCGCGCCATTTGTCACAGCAATCGAATAAAACTCGCCCGAAGAACCATCGCCGCGCAACACGCAGGATGGATACTTCCATGTAATCGCCGAACCGGTTTCAACCTGTGTCCAGGAAATCTTCGAGCGCGCGCCACGGCAATCGCCGCGCTTGGTCACGAAATTATAGATGCCGCCCTTGCCTTCGGCATCGCCGGGCCACCAATTCTGCACAGTCGAATATTTGATCTCGGCGTCGTCCAGCGCGACCAGCTCTACTACAGCCGCGTGCAGCTGGTTTTCATCGCGCATCGGCGCCGTGCAGCCTTCGAGATAAGAAACGTACGAGCCCTTGTCCGCGATGATCAGCGTGCGCTCGAACTGTCCCGTGCCCTTGGCGTTCATCCGGAAATAGGTCGACAGCTCCATCGGGCAGCGCACACCCGGCGGCACGTAAACAAAGGTGCCGTCGGAAAACACCGCCGTATTGAGCGTGGCGAAGAAATTGTCGGAAGGCGGTACGACCGAGCCAAGATATTTTTTGAGCAGCTCGGGGTGCTCATGCACTGCCTCGGAAATCGGCATGAAAATCACACCGGCCTTCGACAGTTCCTCGCGGAATGTCGTTGCGACCGAGACGGAGTCAAAGACGGCATCGACCGCAATCTTCGGGGCGCCCTGAACACCGGCCAAGACTTCCTGCTCACGCAGGGGAATTCCGAGCTTTTCGTAAGTCTTGCGAATTTCCGGATCGATATCGTCAAGGCTGAGAGGGCCATCGCCCTTCTTCGGCGCGGCGTAATAATGCGCGTCCTGATAATCGATTTTTGGATAGTGGACGAGCGCCCAGGTCGGCTCTTCCAAAACCTGCCAGCGCCGGAATGCGTCGAGGCGCCATTCCAATAGCCATGCCGGTTCGCCTTTTTTGTCCGAAATATACCGCACCGTGTCTTCGTTCAGACCCTTCGGCGCGAGATCCTGCTCAACATCGGTTGAGAAGCCGAACTTGTACTTGTCGGCTTCCAGCGCTTCGACTTGCGCGACGGTTTCCTTGGTAGCTGCCATACTCTGTACTCAGGCCGCGCGCTGTTCGCGCGCGCGGCGGATAATCGCGGCGTAAGCATTCGCCGCCGCTATTCCATCTTCTGTTCCGCTGCTCCAACCAAAGCTGAAGCGCACTGCCGATTTGACGTCTTGTTCGCTCAAACCCATGGCCAATAACGCGCGGCTTGGTTGCACTTTTCCCGACGAGCACGCCGCGCCGGCACTGCAGGCAACACCCGCCAAGTCCATGCCCATGACAATCATCTCGGCAGAGCCGCTCGGCGATACGACACACGACGTATTGCCGACGCGATCTGCGTCGTCGCCGACGATCCGGGCATCGAGTCCGTGACCACGCAGGGCGCCTTCGAAAGAATCTCGCACACTGCGCACCCGGCCGGATTCCATTGAATCGATCGCTGCGCATGCAGCGCCGAACGCCGCCGCTCCAGCGAGATTTTCTGTGCCTGCGCGCCGGCTGCGCTCTTGTCCGCCGCCATGGATCAAGGGCGACAACGGCGTGTTCCCACGCACGATCAACGCGCCGGCGCCTGCAAGGCCGCCGATTTTGTGCGCAGACAGCGATAGAAAGTCGGCGC
>JBEVJO010000159.1:0-4811 GCA_040510175.1 Caulobacterales bacterium | reverse complement strand
GCGTTTGATGACGCGCTCCGACATCGTTCTGCATCTGGAAGCGCGTTTGCGCATCCAGGAAGAATACAGGAAGCATCCCGAAATCGATGACCAGGTGATCGACGCACCCACCATGATCGTCGGCTCAGGACGCTGCGGCACCTCGGCGATGATGACGCTGATCTCGCAGGATCGCGACATTGCCGTGCTCCGCTCCTGGGAGGCGCTGTTTCCAGCGCCTGCGCCGGAGAGGGCGACCTATTACACGGACCCGCGCATCGAACGCGCGGACAAGCTCATGACGCAATGGAATCGCGTCACGCCCGAAATCGAAGGCATGCATGAATTCGATGGGACATCGCCGACGGAATTGATTCATGCGGAGGCGATTGGTTTTCAAAGCGTCGCATGGCTTTATCTGTATGGCTTTGTGCCGTCTTATATTGGCTACATGGCGACGCGCTCGTCAGAGCCTGCGATGAGAGAAGCCAAGCGCGTGCTGAAGTTGTTGCAATGGAAAAATCCGCGTTCGCGTTGGATTTTGAAATCGCCGGACGCGATGCGCTATATGCCGGACGTCTTCAAGGTGTTTCCGGATATGCGTCTCGTCTGGATGCATCGCGACCCGATCAAGGCGGTGTCGTCGATGACCAATCTGATCGGGACCCTGTTCTGGATCCGCAGCGATCAAAGGCTGCATCCGAACACGTTCGAGCAGATCACCAATCCTGCGGGCCTCGCCAACATGTTCAACCAGGTTATCGACTGGCTCGAGCAGGGGGTTATTCCGCCGGGCCGGATGCTGAATATTCTTTATGCCGACTTCATCAAGGATCCCGTGGCGAGCGCAGCGAATATCTATGCGCACGCCGGCATCGAGATGAGTGCGGACGGGCGCGCGGCGTTGGAGAAATACACTCGCGAGCATCCGCGCGAAAAGCGCGTCACGCACGCTTACAGCACGGGCGACGAGGCGCGGCGCGCCGAAGAGCGCGCGTTGTTCGCGCGCTATCAGTCCTTTTTCAACGTCCCGACTGAAGCCTGAAGCGCTGCGGCGGCTTACGTGGCCGCCGCAAGTCCGCTTGCGTTCAGAGATGAAGACGCGGGCGCGTCCACCTTCGGCAAGCGGCTCACGATATAGGTGACGGCGGCGGCCGAGAGGGTGCACACCACGTAAAGCGCGATGAAGAGCGGCGTGGCGAAGACCGGGCCGTACCCAAGCGCGCAGGCGGTGACCCAGCAGGCGACCATGCCCGTGTAAGCGCCCCAGATGAGCGTCGAGGTGCCGGCCTGCGTGCCGCGCCGCAACACCATGGCCGCGCCTGTGACGGGGCCGACCAAATTCGCGAGGTGGAAATAATTGATGTAAAGCTCGTCGCCCATCAGCGATTTGATGAGTTCCCAGGCGATCGCCATGGTGACAAGGCCGCCAAGCACGACAGCGACGAATTGCGGTTGCGTCAGCGACGGCGCCATTTCCTTTCGGCCAAAGCGCAGCGTCATGTACAAAAACACCAGTTCGCAGGCGACGGTGAAAACGAGCGCCAGCCAGAACAGCTTCACATACCAATGGCCGATATCGTTAAACCAATGATCGTAGCGCAGCACCATGGATCCGTCGCCGCAAAGCCAGAACAAGGTACAAAACACCGGGATAGGGACGGTTTGATCGCGGAAACCGCGCAAAACGGCGGCGAAGAACCAAGTGTAGTTCAGGATCATGGCCATGCCGCACAGAGCGAGCACGCTCCACATGTTGCGGTCGATCGACGCCAGAACCCGCTGCGTGTCGTACATGACGCCCTCCCAGACAGTATCGCTCCGCCTTTGCCGGGCGGACTTTGACCGGAATTATGGTTGGCTGACTTACCGTCGGCAAGAACGGGTTGGCGGCGCCGGGAGATTTGTTGGAATGGCGGCCGCTTCAAATCCAAAGAACCGCGGGCTTGCCATGGGCGGTATCGCCGATACAGTAATCCAGCAAACTATATGAGGGCGGGCGCGTGAAATTTTGGCTCCATATTCACAACACCCAGCCCGAACATATGATCGAGTTGGCGCGGCTTGCCGAACAGGTTGGCTTTGAAGGCGTGCTGGGCGATGACCACTGGCTGATGCCGGCAGGCTCCGCCAGTCACGATCCGAACGAACGCGGCGCCTTGCCGTGGGACTATGTATTCCCCGATTTATTTGTCGCCGGCGCCGCGATCCTCGCCAGCACCAAGACGCTGCAATTCGGCTCCTGCATTCTGGTGGCGGCCAACCGCACCAATCCGCTGATCGTGGCCAAACAGGCGGCGACCTTGGCGCGGATTAGCGGCGATCGTTTTTTGATGGGCGTCGGGGCTGGCTGGATGAAAGAGGAATTTGATCAAGCCGGCGTGGATTTCGCCAGCCGCACATCGCGCATGGCGGAAATGATCGAGGTGTTCCGCAAATTATGGGGTGAGGGCCCAGTGGAGCATCATGGCCGGTTTTTTGATTTTCCGTCGACCTATGCGCTGCCCACGCCCAACAAACCGATTCCCATCTATGTCGGTTCGGTGGCGCCGCCGGCATTGCGCCGGACCGGCCGCATCGGCGATGGCTGGATGGGCATGACGGCGCGTTTGGAGGATTTGCCGGGCCAGATTGCTTTGATCAATGAGGGCCGCCGCGAGGCCGGACGCGAAAACGAGCCGTTCGAATTCATGATCGGGCTTGTCCCGCACCTCGACGGCTCGTTGCCGACGCGCGACGATTATCGCCGCGCCGAGGACATGGGCATCACCAAGCACCATTTCGGTCCGATCGAGCACATGATCGGCAAGCGCTACCCCTCCATTGAAGAAAAGAAGCGCGTGGTGGAGGATTTCGCGAATCGCATCATTCGCTGACGCAACCAAAGACCGCCAACTCTGTTGGGAGCCCCTGCATGAAGACCCGCGCCGCCGTGGCTTTTGAAGCCAAGAAGCCGCTTGAAGTTGTCGAGCTGGATTTAGACGGGCCAAAGGCAGGCGAGGTGCTGGTCGAGATCAAGGCCACCGGCGTCTGCCACACCGATGCTTATACGCTGGATGGCTTCGACTCAGAGGGCATCTTCCCTTCGATCTTGGGTCACGAAGGGGCGGGGATCGTGCGTGAGGTCGGCGTGGGCGTGACCAGCGTAAAGCCCGGCGATCACGTCATCCCGCTCTACACGCCCGAATGCCGGCAATGCAAAAGCTGCCTGTCGCGCAAGACCAATCTCTGCACCGCGATCCGCGCGACGCAAGGTAAGGGCTTGATGCCGGACGGCACGAGCCGGTTTTCCTATAAGGGCCAAACCGTCTTTCATTATATGGGCTGCTCGACCTTTTCCAATTTCACGGTTTTGCCGGAAATCGCGCTGGCGAAAATCCGCGACGACGCGCCGTTCGATAAGTCTTGTTATGTCGGTTGCGGCGTCACCACCGGCGTTGGCGCCGTGATCAACACGGCGAAGGTCGAAGCGGGCGCAAGCGTGATCGTGTTCGGTCTGGGCGGCATCGGCCTGAACGTGCTGCAAGGCGCGGCCATGGGTGGCGCTGGCATGATTGTCGGCGTCGATCTCAATCCGGATCGCGAAGAGTGGGGCCGCAAATTCGGCATGACGCATTTCGTCAATCCGAAAAACGTTTCGGGCGATATCGTTGCGCATCTGGTGGAGCTGACCGGCGGCGGCGCGGATTACACATTCGACTGCACCGGCAACACAACCGTCATGCGTCAGGCGCTGGAATCCTGCCATCGCGGCTGGGGCGAAAGCATCATTATCGGCGTGGCTGAAGCGGGCAAGGAAATCGCCACCCGCCCGTTCCAATTGGTGACGGGCCGCGTCTGGAAAGGCACCGCGTTCGGCGGCGCCAGAGGCCGCACCGATGTGCCGAAAATCATCGACTGGTACATGAACGGCAAAATCCAGATCGACCCGATGATCACCCACACCATGCCGCTGGACAAGATCAACGACGCTTTCGACCTGATGCATAAAGGAGAAAGCATCCGCAGCGTGATCGTTTACTGACGCGGATCGAGACGGTCAGCGCGCATCTTTGAAAGTTAAGCTTTGGCAGAGGCGGGCGGGCCGACCAGATATTCAGCGTCCGTGACCTTCTATTATCCGAGCCGCAGACAAGCTTCCCCAGGCGGCGATGCGCTTCAGGCCCATCGCGGCGAGTCGGAGCCCACGCCGGCAGCGATCGCCGCCCCGCCCTCGCATCCCAAACTCGTGCAGCGCCCTGAGACAGTGTGTCTCGAGCAAACCTATATTTCTTTGATTTTCAAGAGGGTGGGCATCTCAACCTGGATCGGGCCGTGCGGCTCTGGCTCCCCGGGTAGGATTCGAACCTACGACCAACCGGTTAACAGCCGGTTGCTCTACCGCTGAGCTACCGAGGAATGCGGACGGGGGTATAGCAGCGCCGCCCGCGAGTGCAAACAATATCGCTGGCTTTCTAAGCCGGCCTCTTGTGTATACGATTAGTGCGCGGCGGCTTTCATAATCGAGCCGCCGCATGGCTGCAGCTTCGGCGTGTCGTCCGCGCGATCACCCGAAAAGATGGAACTCACATGACGAACGTCCTTAACACGCCGCGCGCATCCTATCTGGACGAAGAACTCGATATGTTCCGCGACGCGGTGGAGCGCTTCGTCCGCCAGGAATGCGTCCCGCATATCGACGAATGGCGCGAGGCGAGCATGGTCGATCGCAGCGTCTGGAAAAAGGCCGGTGAGGCGGGCCTTCTGATGGCCAGCGCGCCCGAAGAATATGGCGGC
Source organism: Caulobacterales bacterium (assembly GCA_040510175.1). Classification (GTDB taxonomy): domain Bacteria; phylum Pseudomonadota; class Alphaproteobacteria; order Caulobacterales; family Aquidulcibacteraceae; genus JBEVJO01. The sequence goes on along the minus strand of JBEVJO010000159.1, from coordinate 56 downwards.
GCCGGCGGAACGTTCGCCCACGAAACAATCATTCTGGAAACCCTGGCCCGGCTTGG
>JBEVJO010000158.1:0-6992 GCA_040510175.1 Caulobacterales bacterium | reverse complement strand
ATCATCCATGGTCTTGCAAACGATCGCCAAACCGACCGCAATCTCGCCCGCCGCCGTCAGTCCGCGTTCGCGAATGTCATAGGCCTGCGGGCACCCCAGCGCCCAGCGCGGCGAGTTCTTGACGCTGTACTCGACGCAATCGACCGTCGTGCGATGGCCGAGATCGGCAGGAACAATCGCCTCGCCCCACCCCCCTAGGCGCAGTTGCAAGTGGTCCGGCATGTGCGACCCTTGCAGCTTCGAAATATCACGTCCCTGCTTGGTCGCCAGCGCCACCACGAGCGGATAAATCATCATCGTGCTGTGCCAAGCGACGTCCGTTTCGGTGACGTCGATTCCGGCCAACAGAACCTCAAGGTCTCGCAGGGTCGGCAGCGAACACCCCTCCTGCCCGGCGTCTGCTGAAAACGCCGGGTGGTCGGGATCAATCGCCTCCTGGCTTAGCGTATCCAACACGACATTGATGCCGGCGCTGCCCATCTTCAGCGCGCTTTCGATACCTTCCCGCGTGTCTTCCGGCGAGCCGTAGCCAACGATGTTCCGCAAGGTCCACATCCGGCTGCGATACATTTGGGGATAGGCGCCGCGCGTGAATGGATACTCACCGGGATTGCCGAGATCGCGCTCGTAATCGGTCTCCGGAATATCGCCCGGTCCATAGCTCGCCTGCGTTTCCACGCCGCTCCATGTCGCGGTGCGCGAAAGTTTTACCGACACGTCTTCAATGTGGGCTTGAATGTCCACTTCGCCTTCGGTCCGCGCGGCTTTCTTGCCGTCGTCACTCATTTAGATTCTTCCTTCCGAGGCGAACTGCTCTTGCAATATGAACTTCTGAATCTTTCCGGACGCGTTGAGCGGGAACGCATCCACCACCTTCCAAACCTTGGGCACTTTGTGGCGCGCAATACGCTCTTGCAGGAATGCGGCAAGCGCTTCCGTGTTTGGCGTCTTTCCTGCCCTCGGCAGCACAGCGGCGGCGACGATTTCGCCCCATTTTTCGTCCGGCAAGCCGAACACCGCTGATTGCGCCACATCCGGATGCTCCGAGAGAACGTCTTCAATCTCGCGCGGATAGATGTTCTCACCGCCTCGGATAATCATTTCCTTGAGACGGCCGGTGATCTGTACATAACCATCTGAATACATGAAGCCTAAATCGCCGGTATGGAGCCAGCCATCGGCATCGATCGCGTCGCGCGTTTTTTCCGGCATTTGGAAATATTCGCGCATGCGATAAGCGGCGCGAATGCAAATTTCCCCAATGTCGTTGTGCGCCAACGTACTTCCATCCGATGTCGAAGCGATGCGCGCCTCCATCAGATCCAAGGGAAAGCCGACGCTTTTGGTGACGTGAAACTCGTCATCGCCTTCGCGCGTACAGAACATGGTCCCCGAAGCTTCTGTCTGGCCCATCAGCGCCCGCACCTCGACGCCCATCTTCTCTTTCACGCGGCGCACCAATTCCGGCGCGACGGCGGTTCCGCCTACGGTCATGGCCCGCAAAGACGATAAATTGGCCTTACCGCAATTGGGACTATCCATCACACCGATCAGCATTGTCGGCACCGCCATCGTCACAGTGACCTTGTAACGATCAAGCGCATCCAGCATCCCGTCAGGCGAGAACTGGGTCTGCAATATCTGTGTCCCGACATTCGCGATGCAACTTAGCGTCATGGTCACGCTGCCGCCAACATGGAACATCGGCAGAAGATTAAGCCAAACGCTACCCGCAGGAATGTTCAAGCGCCGCGCTGTCAGGGCGCCGCTATTGACGACGCCGTTATGCGTCAGCACCGCGGCCTTTGGCTTTCCCGTCGATCCGGACGTATAAAGAATCAAACAAGGAGCGCCGGCGGCGACATCCGGCAGCGCAACTGTCTTCGCACCCGCGATGAAATCCGTCCACTGATCGAGATAAATGATCTGGGTCAGTTTCGGCAGTTTCGCCCGCACTTGTTCGAGCGTCGCGACATTGTCCAAGCCGCGAAATTCGCGGCTCAAAAAAATGCCGCAAGCACCGCTTTGATCCAGCATATATTCGAGCTCAACAGCGCGATTGGCCGGGTTCAGCGTCACCAAAACGACTCCCGCCAGAGCGGCGCCAAGTTGCAGGACGATAATTTCCGGGCTGCCTACCGCCCAGGTGGCAACGCGATCGCCGGATGCAAAGCGCGACAGCAACGCGCACGCGCAAACTTCTGCGTGGTCCAGCAGATCCTTGTAGGTCCAAATACGCTCGGCGCGCCCCTCTTGCGCGGGCACAATCAGCGCAACACGGTCCGGAGCCTGCCGGCGCGCATCTTTCAATAATGCCCCGACGCTCCAATTCAAAAATGGAACGTCCATGTCGCCCGCCGAATAAGCGAGACCATTTTTACCAAGGTGCGACATTAAAACCGTCAAATCTCAAAAGCCGAATTCAAATCCAAATCCATATCTTGGAACATCGCGATCGCCGTGGCGCGCCCGCCCAGCGTCACGGTGCCGCCCGGATGCATAAACGGTCCCGACAAATAAAGACCCTTTACGCTCGGCACGCGATACCCGGACAGCGCCGGCGTCGGGCGTCGTCCCATAATCTGCCCGCCGGCCGTGCCGATGCCGAAAATATCGCCATTCATCATGTTGCCGGAATGGCGGTGATGGTCCAGCGGCGTCTCGATAAGTCGCCCCAAAATGCAGGAATCGTCTATATTCGTTGTGTATTTCTTGAAGGAGTCCCAGACCAGGTCGCCATATTCCTGTTTGCGCGAATCCCAAGCCTGGAGTCCGCCCTCGGCGAGTTCCATTGGCGCAAAATGGTAGAGATACAGCGCCAATTGATCCGGAGACGGCACCCGGCTCGGATCCTTCAACGAGTTCATAATGACCAGCGGATTGAAATGGCCGTACGGAATCTCGCCGTAGCGATAGCCGTCATAGATTTTGCGCATGCCGAGAAAGTCGCCGCGCGGCATGAATTCCACACACATGCTGTCATGGAGGATCGGATCGTCGCTAATGAACTTTGGAATGCGCGAAAGGGAAATCTGCTGATTCACTGCGCCGTGATTGCTCAAGCGGACTTTGCGCGCGTCGCTCGCGATACGATCATCTACCTCCGGCACGAAATCCTTTAGGCGCCAGGGGTGAATGCACGCGACCACCGCATCGCGCGCCATGATCCGCTCACCGCCTTTTAGCTCAACGCCCGCAGCACGCCCATCGGAAACGATGACTTTCACAACTTCGGACTCTGTCCGGATATCGCCGCCATAATGCTCAATGCAGTGAGCCAAAGAATCGCTGAGCTTCTGCGTGCCGCCGACCGCCAGATACGAACCGGACGAGTGCACCATCGCCATGAGGCTATAGACGAGAATGCCCGTGCCATAGGCTTCGGGATTCTCCATCGCCTCACCGATCCACTTCATGTAATGCAGCCGAACCTCGAGCGATTCAAAGTTTTGGCACAGGACCTCATAGGCGCTGTTGAAAAAGCCTTGCGCCAGGTCCGATCCGAGATCGCTGCTCTCCAACAAAGACAGGAATCCAGGAAAGGGCATCGGCGGCGTGGCGGCGCCGATGCTCAGGAGCGGCGCAATCTGAACGCACTTATTGGCGAACGCTCTGTACGACTCTGCATCCTTCGCCGAAAACTTCGCAATGGACTGAGCGGTTTGATCGACGCTGCGCGATGTGGCCAGAACCGAGCCGTCGTCGAAGAGCGTGGTGAAACACGCCCCCCATTCCAAAAACTTTAAACCGAATTTGGTGCACAGGCCCAATTCATCCTTTGAGATCGCCGGATTGACGGCACATGGAATTAAGCCCGCAGCGTGCGGATCATGAATGAACCCCGGGGCGACTTCGACCGATACGGCGCCACCGCCAACATATTTGTTCTTTTCGAGAACCAGGACCTTTTTGCCGACCTTCGCCATGTAAGCTGCGGCGGATAGCGAGTTGGAGCCCGCGCCCACCACGACCACATCGTACATTTTATTCGCGCTCAAAGAGATCTTCCCCCTGGATTATGGCGCCCTTGCCGGCCGTCCTGTTCAAGCCGAGCCTCGGACGCCCCTCTTTGCGAGACGGGGACCCTTGACCGCAGCATGCCAGCGTCTAGTATAGCGACACTAATTTTTCGTGCCCAGTCTTTTTGCTTGGCGCGAGAACAGAACAATATGGGAGGGATATTTGCGCGCGCCATATCGGATTGGCATTGCCGGCCCCGGGGGCTTGGGTCTTTGCGCCATTCGCGAAATCATGCGCCTTCCGGAAATGGAGCTGGCGGCCGTCCTCGCTTACTCCCCGTCAAAAGACGGCAAGGATGCGGGTGAACTCGCCAACATCCCTGCCACGGGCGTTATTGCGACCACCGATTTAAACACGTTCCTGAAGACCAAGATGGACTGCGTGCTGCACTGCGGCCGCGACTTCGGCGACTGGCGCACCGACGCCGAGATGCTGCAGATGCTCGAAGCCGGCATCAATGTCATAACCATGTTGCCCTACCATTATCTGAAAGCGCGCGGCGAGGATGTCGAGGCGCGCTTTCAGGCGGCAGCTAAAAAAGGCGGCGCGACCTTTCACGGCTCCGGCATCACGCCAGGGTTTTTCAATGAACGCATGGCCCTGCTCGCCACCGGCCTGAGCAATGACGTCACGCACATCAAGTTTCAGGAGTTCATCAACGCCGAGCCATTGGCCGGCGCGCTTGAAATGCTGCAATTGTTCGGCTTCGGCTCCCCTTTGGAAGTCGTCCAAAAGAGCGACGCCGCCGCGATGCTCGCCGAAAACTATCTCTGCCTGCCAATCCATTACGCCGCGGACAGGCTTGGCGTTAAGGTCGATAGGATCGTGCGGACCGGAGCTTTGGAGACCGCGCCCGAGACGTTTGAGACGCCGGCCATGACGATCAACAAAGGCACCGTCGGCCTGGTGTCGTATTCATGGACCGGTTATTCGGGCGACAAACCATTCTACACCACGGAAGTGTTTTGGTATTTGGGCGAGATCATGCGCCCCAAGACAGCACTCGCGAACGACTTTTGGACGATCGAAATCGAAGGCCGTCCTTCTTTGAAGATCGCGGTTTCCGGACACGGCTCCTATAAAGACGATCTTTATATGCGGCCCGAAGAACCCATGCCGCCGAGCTACATCATGACCGTCGTGACCATGGTGCAGGCCGTTCCTAACGTCGTGAACGCGCCGCCAGGCGTGCTTCTGCCGGACATGCCTCAAGTCCATTGGAAACCGGATTTACGACAATAGCGCGGAAAACGCGCCCACTTCGTTTACGGATAGGTAGAGTTGAAATGAACGATCTTTTGAGTTCGGCGGGGTTTGATCTTGCTTCGCCGTGGGGCGTGTTTGCGCTCTGCACGGCTTGGACGTTTTTTGCCGTAACGCTGATTTGGGCGATCGGCCTGTTCCAGGGCAATCACTCGATGATGGATGGCTATTACGGCTTCGGCTACGCCATCCCGGTCTGGATCGCCTATTGCGTCACGGGCGCGGTGTCGGCGACAGCCGCCGCCCTTCTCATCATGGCGTCGCTGCATGGGTGCCGATTGGGGTATTACCTTTCCCATCGCTGGCTGGGCTATCGAAAGACCACCGGCGGCGACCAACGGTATTTGGGTTTCGTCCAAAAGCTCAGCCCTGGCTATTGGTGGAAAAGCTTTTTCGTCGTGATGGAGCCGCAAGCCATCGTCATCGCCGTGATTGGGCTGCCGGCGGTGTTGGGCGTTCTTTACACGCAGCAACCAGCCGGCCCGTTGAATTGGCTCGCGTTCGTGGGGATTTTTATTTTCGGCCTGGGTTATTATTTCGAGACGGTGGCGGACGGTCAGTTGGCGGCCTTCAAAGCCGACAAAGCGAATAAAGGCCGTTATCTGCGAACCGGCGTATGGACCCATACGCGCCACCCCAATTATTTCGGCAATACCTGTGTCTGGTGGGGCATCTGGATCGTCGCCGTCGCCGGCAATCAAGAGATCTGGTGGACAATCGCCGGTCCGATCTTCAACACGATCATGCTGACAGGCATTCTGGGGAAGGCATTCCAGGATAAGTATCTCGGCAGCCGGCCCGAATATCAAAAAGTGATCGAGCAGACCCGTGGCTTCCTGCCTTTCCCGAAAGGTAAAAGCACCTAATTCAGGCGATCACTGCGTGCCGAACAGGTTTGTGTAAAGGGCGTCATGACCACACTTTTCGTAACAGGCGCCGCCAGCGGCATCGGTAAGGCGCTCACTACACGCGCACTGGCCCGTGGCGATCGCGTGATTGCGTGCGATCTCGCAGCCATTGATCTGCCCGCCCAGGCAAATTTGCTGCCGCTGCAAATCGATCTTGGCTCTACGGAATCGGTCGCAGCAGCCTTTGCAAAGACCGACGAATGGCTAAACGGCGCGAAGCTGAACGCGGTCGTCAATTGCGGCGGCATATGCCCTTTAGGCGCCATCGAAGTGCAACCCATCGAAATCATTCAAAGGGTGCTCAATATCAACGCCGTCGGATCGGCGCGGATTCTGCAACAGGCCTTGCCGCGTTTGCGTGGACATGGCGGCCGCGTGATCTTGATGTCTTCGCTTTGGGGCAAGGTGTCGGGGCCGATGCTCTCAGCGTATTGCGCCTCGAAATTCGCGATTGAGGCTTTGGCCGATACGGCGCGGCGTGAAACGCACGGCCAAAATGTGCATATCGCGATCGTGGAGCCCGGCCCCGTTCGCACGCAACTGGTAGTGAATCAGGTGAAAGACGCAAAAGCCGCAGCGGCGAAGCTCCCGTCCGCTTTTGAACCGATCTACGGCAATTTGTATCGCAGTTACGCGAAGATGATCGAAAAGAACGCCAGCGGCGGCTCCTCGGCCGAGCAATGCGCCGCCGTGATCGAGCGCGCCATCTCGGCATCCAAGCCAAAAACGCGCTACACGGTGGGGCCGGAGTCGAAGGCTCTCACGAGCCTAGGGTGGTTGCTGCCGGACCGCACGCTCGAC
>JBEVJO010000157.1:0-5720 GCA_040510175.1 Caulobacterales bacterium | reverse complement strand
CCCAACGGTGATTGGCGGAGCGGAACGAGAACACGCGCTCCTTGGCGCGGCTCTTTTCTTCGTCGCGGCGCGCGCCGCCGAAGGCTGCGTCAAAACCGTATTTGTCGAGCGCCTGTTTCAGCCCTTCGGTCTTCCACATATCGGTATGCAGCGGACCGTGGTCGAACGGATTGATGCCGCGCTCCATGGCTTCCGGATTGTGGTAAACCAGCAGCTCCATGCCGCTCTCTTTGGCCATGCGATCGCGCAACTCGTACATCGCCTTGAATTTCCAGGTCGTGTCGACATGCAAAAGCGGGAAGGGCGGCGGCGAGGGATAAAACGCCTTGCGCGCCAGATGCAGCATCACCGCTGAATCCTTGCCGACGCTGTACAGCATCACCGGCTTTTCAGCCTCGGCGACGACTTCGCGCATGATGTGAATGCTTTCCGCCTCGAGGCGCTGCAAGTGCGTTAGGCGCACCGGATCGAGGGGTGTTGCGGTATCTGGTGTTGTCATTGAGATGCTCGGGCGAACGTTTCCATGCACTGTTGTATGCAAGTGAACTATTCTGGCTAGAAAAGAACGACGATAGAAAAACTACACAATCGAAATCGGCTGAACATCCCCGGTGAGGCGCGATGTCTTTAAGCGCGGGGGCCCACCGTAAATTGAATTTCGCCAAGGCTTTCGAATGACGCGGTCAGCGTATCGCCGGGAATGACCGGGCCAACCCTTTCCGGTGTTCCGGTAAAAATAAGATCGCCGGGCGCTAAAGTGTAGGTCTTGGAGAGGTGCGAGATCGTCTCGCTGACACTCCAAATCATTAATGCACTATCGGATGACTGACGGACAGCGCCGTTAACGCTGAGGGCAATGGCGCCGTTGTTTATTTCACCGCATTGGGCGATGGGCGTGATGGGGCCCATCGGTGCGGAACTCGGGAAATTCTTGGCCTCGCACCAGGGCCGGCCTTTTTGCCGTGCGGCTGCCTGCAGATCGCGGCGGGTCATGTCCAGACCTACTGCATAGCCGAAAATATGTTGAACGGCTGATTCAGGCGAGATCTCAAACCCGGCCTTGCCAATGGCGACGACCAATTCGACTTCGTGCTGATAATCGCTGGTTTGGCTCGGGTAGGGTATGATCGACCCCGCCGGTGCGTAAGCGTCGGCGTCCTTGCAGAAGAAAAAGGGCGGCTCTCTTTCGTCCATACCCATCTCGCGGGCATGCGCGGCGTAATTACGGGCAACGCAAAAAATGCGGTTGATCGGGAACAGTAGATCGCTGCCGGCGACTGCAGCTGCGATGATTTTCCGGGGCGAGACCGCGTATTTCATACTCAGGCTTTGCGCGTGAGGGTCACAAATTGACGCTCCCAATAAACCAATCCTTGGGGGGACTGTTCGGGAAGGTAAATGTCGGCGACCTCGCCGATCACGATGGTGTGCGTTGTTGCTTCAAAGATATCGCGAATGCGGCAGTCGAAGGAAACGGCGGCGCTTTGCAGAACGGGGGATCCGGTTGCGCGTTGCAGCCAGGCGCCTTCGGCGAATTTTTCGTCCATCGTTTTTTCAGTGGCGAAGGCGGCCGCCAGCGCCTGATCGTCGGCGGAAATGACATTGGCGGCGAAGGCGCCGGATTGAATGATGGCGTCGTGCGAACGCGAGGTTTTGTTGATGCAGCACAAAAGGCTCGGCGGATCGGCGCTTACGGATGCAGCGGACGACACCGTTAGGCCGACCATGCCGCCGTCCGGCGCCTGGGCGGTTATCAGACAGACCCCGCCGGCAAGGCGCGACATCCCGCCGCGAAAGCCGTCCCGAAGACTCAAATTCGCTGTCTCAGCCACTCACGATCTCCGCTGCGTCAGACATTTAGCCATGGGTTTCATAGGCCGCCGGCGGCTGGCTATCAATCTTTAGCAGCGCCCTGGGCAAGCCTCTAGGCTGGGCCGGACAAACGGACGGTTAAGCCACCGCTTACGGAGGCGATGTCAGCCCGTACGCCATAGGTTTCGGCCATGAGGCCCGCGGTCAAGGTCTCCATGGGCGCGCCGTCCGCGATGACACGTCCATCCCTCAGCACAATGATGCGGCTGGCGAATTGCGCCGCCAAAGCCGGATCATGGATCACGGCCAAAGCCGCGCCGCCGCGCTTCGCATATTGCGCCAGCAGATCCATCACCCTCCAAGCGTGCAGAGGGTCGAGCGCGGCGATGGGTTCGTCGGCCAAGAACAAAGGCGCTTCGGCGGCGAAGGCGCGGGCGATATGCATGCGGGCGCGTTCGCCGCCGGAAAGCGTGTCGGCGGTGCGGTCCGCCAGATCGACCAATTCGCACGATTCCAGCGCGCGGTGGACCGCTGCGGCGTCGGCCCCCTTGAGATGGCCGATCCCGGCTCCATGCGCGAAGCGGCCCAGCGCCACCACGTCCCGCACCAGAAGCGGCCAGGCAAGCGGGCGGGTCTGGGGAAGGTAAGCGGCCTTACGAGCGCGGGCTTCGGGCTTGAGATTGATCGGGTTGTCGCCGTCCAGCCGCACCGCGCCTGATTGGACGGGAATGAGCCCCAAGGCCGCGCGCAGCAAAGTTGTTTTGCCGGCGCCATTCGCGCCCAACAGGACAGCGAACTCGCCCGGCTTCAAGTTGAAGCTGACGTCATGCACCACAAGCTTGGAGCCGATTGCGACCGCGACATTACTCAAGATCAGCTCAGCCATCGGCCGGCCTCCTCTTGGCGGCGATCCAGGCGAAGACCGGCGCACCCGCAAGCGCAGCGACCACGCCCAGCTTCAATTCCGTCGCGGTCGGAATCAGCCGGATCAGCAGATCGGACAGCGTGAGCATGATGGCCCCCAGCAACGCCGCAGGTATGAGTGTTCGCGCCGGGTCGTGGCGCACCAGGGGCCGCACCATGTGCGGCGCGACGATCCCGACAAAACCGATGATCCCCGCCATGCTGACGGCGCCGCCGACCGCCAGCCCGGCGCCCAGCGTGACGAATAAGCGCGTGCGCTGCAAATCCAGCCCCGCGCCTTGCGCCGCCTCTTCGCCTAAAGTGAGGGCCGACAGCCCGCGCGCTTGTGACAACAGGATAAGCGCCCCCGCCGCCATGAACGGCCCGCTCAGCGCGAGATCGCCCAACGACCGATTGGCGACCGAGCCCAGCATCCAATCCACCATGTCCGAGAGTGAAAAAAGATCCGTGGCGGTGTTCATGAGTAACGACATCAAGGCGCCAGCGAAGCTAGACAGCGCCGCGCCGATCAGGATCAAGCTCACAACGGACGCGGACCGTATTGCCGCGAAGCCGATCAGCGCGGTCGCCGCCAGCGCGCCGATTATGCTCGCGATGGGCATGATGAATTCAAATTGCCGCGCCAAGCCCCAATATAGGATCGCGGTCGCGGCGAGGCTGGCGGTTGCGGAGACGCCCAGTACGCCGGGCTCCGCCAGTGGGTTGCGCAACAACCCTTGCAACGCGGCGCCGGAAATCCCCAAAGCTGCGCCGACGCAATAGGCGGCCAGCGCGCGCGGCAGCCGGATTTCCCACACCACAATCAGGTCGCTGGGCGAACCAACGCCAAAAAGAGCCTTGATGGCGGCGAACGGCGAGATCGGCGCTGCGCCGATAAACAACGCCAGCAGCAGCGCTGCAATGCCGCCTCCGATCAGGCAAGGAAGCAGCGCGCTCGGCTTCACGGATTCGCCTTCGCAACTTTTGCACTGCGGGCGGTCGCGCTCAACGCCTCGATGGCGTCGGCGATGAACCAGCCGCCACAGGCCGTGGCGGCGCCGTCCAACATCACGGACGGCCGCTCTGTCAATTGCCGCTGCGCCACGGGATGCCGTGCTGCGGACCAGATTGCGGCTGGCTTTCCTGCCGATCCGAAAAAAGCGCCGGCGACAATATCCGGTTGGTGATAGGCGAGCGCTTCGAGCGGGATCGGGGTCCAGCCGGGCGTCTGCGTAAAATTCTTCAGACCTGCCGCATGCAGCATTTCGTCGACGGGTGTCCCCGCGCCGGCGATGACGCCGCCTTGCGACATATAAAGGGCGAATAGGCCGGTGGGATGAAGGCCCGCCGCCGCGATCCGCTGATCCATTTGCGCAATGAGCGCTTCGCCGCGCTTGGGATGACCAAAAGCGTTCGCCATTTGCCGGACATTGTGGCGCACGCCGTCCAGGCCTTCCGCGACGCCCAATTGCACCACCGGAATGCCGGCGCGTTGCAGCAGATCGCCCATCGCGGAGCCGCCGCCATAATAGCGCACGACGAGATCGGGCTTCAGCGCCATCACCTCTTCCGCCGCCGCGCGCACCTTTGGCGCACCGCGCGCCGCGTCACGCATATAGGAAAACTTGCGGTCGGCATCCGGCGACAAGGCTGCGATCTGATCGCGATCCGCCAGCTTCAGCACGAACTGGTCCGTGCAATAATCCAGACTGACAATGCGCTTCGGCATCGGCGGCGCGATTGGCGGTGCAGAAAACGACGAAGGGGACGGCGCACAAGACGCCGTCCCCCAGATGATCAGGGCCGCACAGACGGCGCGCGCCGGTCTACGCAGCCATCGCTTCACTGGAAGCGCACGCGCAAGCCGCCATAGAGCGACGTGCCCGGCGTGCCGTATCCGGCGACGTCCTGGTAATTCTCGTCCGTCAGGTTTTCGACGCGGCCGAACATTTCCAACACATCCGTCAAGGCGTAGCGCGCCGCCAAATCCAGCCTTGTATAGGATTTGTTTTCGACCGCCGCAAAAGACGACGGATCGACATCGCCTTCCTTGCCATTATAGCGCGCCGTCAAGGTCAGGCCGAGTTTGCCCGTCGCCTTCCAATCCACTTCCGCAAAACCGGCATGCTTCGGAACGCGGATGAGTCGCGTATTGGCCATTGCGTCCTTGGCGTCGGTATAGGTGTAATTGCCGGACAGCTTCAGCGTCTCGTTGACGGCGTAGCTCAAAGTGGCTTCGACGCCTTTCGTGCTTGCTTTGGCGACGTTTTCATACCTCCCGCTAAAAACGTAAGTGATCAGATTCTTAGTATTAAGATCGAAATAGCCGACCTCAAGGCTGAGCGCATTGTCTAAAGCCCACAACGTTGCCGCCGCATCCCAGCCGTCCGCTTCTTCGGGTTTGAGGTCAGGATTCGGATTCACAAATCCGGAATTGTCCCCCACCAACTGATAGATCGTGGGGGCTTTGAAGCCTTGACCCCAGCTGCCCCGCAATTCCAGCATCTCCACGGGGCGCCAATTGGCCCCGACGCGGCCGGTGGTCTTACTGCCGAATTCGTCGTGGTCGTCATAGCGCACGCCGCCGCTCAGCGTGAGCGTATCGACCGGCTTTACTTCGCCCAGCACAAACAAGCTGTCGATGGACGAATCCCCGCCGCTCTGGGAGCCGAAAAAGCCCAGGCTTGCGGTCTTGATCTTGGTTTCTTCGCGCTCGGCGCCGAAGGCGATCGTCGCCATATCAACCGGCTTAAACGTGCCTTGATAGCGATAATTGTCGCGCGTGGCGTCGGCGTTGAACGAAGGAACCTCATCGGTTCGGTCGCGCCGCTCAATGTCGCCCCGCGAAACCGACACGACATTGTCCAAACGGCCGTCGAGCACTTTATAACGCGCCAAAACGCCGCCATTGATTTCCTTGGAGCGGCTCGACTGATTGGTGTCGCCGAAGGTGAAAGGCGGAACGGACAAGAAGCCGTCATAGTCCGTCTTGCTGCGCACGTAGC
>JBEVJO010000156.1:0-3877 GCA_040510175.1 Caulobacterales bacterium | reverse complement strand
GTTTCCGTGACTTGCTGGAAGCGGACATTGGCGGCGGCCGCCCAAGCCATCAAAGCCGCGGTCGCGGCTGTTTGATCAGCGGCACTGAACGGTGAATCGCTTGCCGGCTCACCGGCTCCATAGCCAGAGGTGTAAACGGCGGCGGCTCCGGGGAAGCTGTAGGTCAGCGTAAAACCTGACCCCAAGCCACCGCCCCATTTTTCTCCGTAAATGAGATACTGCGCGATGCCGCCGACCGAAGCGGGGCTTACGCTAGACGTAGCAGATGAGCCGTTGGGCGAAGGCATCGACTTTTCCTCGTGGGCAATTGTCGCCAATACGCCAAATAAATGCGCGAAGCGCTATGCGCTCAAGGTTTCTTGGCAGCCTTCATCGCCCGAAACTTCGCCGCCCAGCCTTCCTTGTTCACTTGCGGGCCGCGTGCGACGGCGAGTGCGTCGGCGGGCACATCCTGCGTAATCACCGAGCCTGAGCCCGTCATGGCGCGGTCGCCGACTTTCACCGGCGCGACGAGTGCTGTGTCGGAGCCGATGAACGCGTCCTCGCCGATTTCGGTGAGGTATTTATCGAAGCCGTCGTAATTGCAGGTGATCGTGCCGGCGCCGATGTTCGCGCGCGCGCCGATAATGGCGTCGCCGATATAGGTCAGGTGATTCACCTTCGCCCCGGCGCCGAGCTTGGCTTTTTTGATTTCCACGAAATTGCCGACATGCGCGTCCGGCCCGATTTCCGCGCCAGGACGTAAGCGCGCAAACGGTCCGACGATGGCGCCCGCTTCGATTGTTGCGCCGTCAATGTGGCTGAAACCGCGAATGGTGACGTTGTCCGCCACGCTGACGCCGGCGCCAAAGATCACGTTCGGTTCGATGATGACGTCAGCGCCGATTGCGGTGTCAGCCGAGAAAAACACGGTCTCGGGCGAGATTAATGTGGCGCCCGCCTCCATCGCGGCACGCCGCGCTTTGGTCTGAAAGGACGCTTCGGCCTCGGCCAGTTCGACGCGGCTATTCACGCCCAGCACTTCGCTGGAATCCGCCAGCGCCACAGCCGCTTTCAGGCCGCGCGCCCGCGCCAGACCGATCACATCAGTGAGGTAATATTCGCCCTTGGAATTGTCGTTGCGCACTTGCGTCAGCAATTCGAACAAGAGCTTTGCAGGCGCCGCCAAGACTCCGGAATTGCAAAGGCCGATCGCACGCTCTGCGTCGTTCGCTTCCCTGAATTCAACGATGCGGTCCAATCCACCATCGGCGGCGAGGACCAAACGGCCATAGGCAGCCGGATCGGCAGGTTCGAAGCCCAGAACCGCCACGGATGCGCCTGCGGCAAGCTTGTCGAATAGCCCAGCGACGCTCTGCGCGGTGATTAACGGGCTATCCCCGAACAACACAGCCACGTCGCCGTCAAAACCGGCGAGCGCCGATTCGGCGGCGCGCACGGCATGACCAGTGCCCAAAGGCGGGTCTTGGATGGCGACGAAATCCGCGCCCATGTCCTTGGCCGCTTTGCCCGTCGCCGCGCCGCCCTGCTTTTCGGGCGAGGCCGTGACCACCACAACCGGACTGGCGCCCAAAGCCCACGCCAAACCGATGGACCAGCCCAGCATTGGGCGCCCGCCGACCTTGTGCATCACCTTTGGCAGCGCGGACTTCATTCGGGTGCCCTGCCCGGCGGCGAGAATAATCGCAGCGCGAGGGCGGGATGGAGCGGCGTTCGACATTCAATCTTCCAGGCGGTTTTGAGCGGGTTCAGGCGCGGGCTTGCAAGCATCTTGCCGTGACTCGCTGATTTCTCTACCCGTGCCGCGCGAGGCGCGCCGAATTATGGCGCGGATTTCTCTCTAGCCCGCATCGATGCGAAATTATAACTGTTTTCATTAGACTTTTGGAAAATCCATTGCCGTCACGCCCATTGCAAAATTGGACCATCGCCTGGGATCTGGACGGCACGCTGGTCGATTCCGCGCCCGATCTCGTTCGGGTTCTCAACATGGTGCTGGCGGAAGAAGGCCTGCCCGCCGCCCCATATGACGACGCTCGCAATTTCGTTGGCCACGGCGCGAGAGCGTTAATCGAGCGCGCCTTTAGCCATTTCGGCTACCCGACCCTGACCGATGAATTGGCGACTGAATTAACGAACAGGTTTCTGCGCTATTACGCAGACAACATCGCCCAGGAGACCAAGTGCTTTCCGGGCATCGTCGCGGCTTTGGACGCGCTTTCCGGTCACGGCGCCAAGCACGCAATCTGCACCAACAAACGCACGGCGCTGTCGATTCAATTATTGGAGGCGCTGATTCTCACGGATCGCTTTTCGGCGATCATCGGCGCGGACTCGGCGTCGCGGCGTAAACCCGATGCGGCGCATCTGATCGAGACCATCGCCGCCGCCAAAGGCGACCTGTCAAAGACGATCATGGTCGGCGACAGCCGGACCGATTCCGGCGCCGCGCGTGCAGCCGGCGCGCCGTTTGTCCTCGTCAGTTATGGCTATGCCGGAGAGCCGTTGGAGGCCATTTCGCATGATGCGCTGGCCCACTCGGCGGACGAGATCGCCGCGGCGTGCTTAAAGCTCGCCGCGGCGCATTGAAGAATTCTCGTGTGGAAAGTCGCGCACGCTAGTGTTGGGTGTGGGAGACGGGCCGAAAGGTGCGCTCCTGTTTCGCCTCGCCTTGCCCCACGCTTTCGCGGCGTGGAAATCCATTGACCATATTCGAGCGAACGTCCGTTCTTGCCGCGCGCATGGCAGGCATAAATCCGGCTTCGATGAGCTTCACGTCGACGGCATAGCCACGATCACGCCAATACTCTTCAATCAAGCGCGCAAGACGTTTTGCGCCATCTTCCGTGCAGAAGTCGTTGAACATTTAGCAACCCCTAAACCCGCGAAAGATCGCGGCACTTCCGCGGACCACGCCGCGTTCGCCGTTCCTGTTAAGCGGCGGCGTCCCATTCGCCCCGCTCGTGTGATTGGCGTACTTTTAAAATCCAACCGGGCTCGTTTGGTTGCAGGCCCACCCTGCTCAAACGCCGGTCACAAATGCACGCTAGCCAGCAATCCGACCAATTCCGGGGCAAAAATTGAGAATCTTGGCCCTTACTTCGCCGTTTTTGAGTCCATGGTGAGGGCGCGGCGCGGGGGTAGCTTAGTGTGCGCCGCGCAGGGGCTGTCCCGTTTTGTAGTAACAACGGGTGTGTGGAGACTGGGCAGGTCCGAGTTACGGGAGGGCGGGATGCGTCCAACGCAGAACGCTGGTGCGCGTATTCGTGAGGCTCGACTCAAAATGGGTTGGAGCCAGATGCAATTGGCGGAAAAACTTGCGGTCAGCCAGCCGGCGGTCGCTCATTGGGAATCGGGCGTGCATGCGCCGCGCTGGGCGTTGTTGCCGCGAATCGCGGAATTGCTCGGCATTCGGCGTGAGGACTTAACCGGACGCGCCGACACTGCCGCGCCCAAACGCGCGCGATTTGTCACGCTGTTGTCCTCGCCGACATGGATCTCCGATCTGGGAGCGTGCGGCGTTGATTTGCCGAACTCTGTTTCTTTTGTCGAGTTGTCGAGTGTGGCTTCCAGTCCCGTCGAAATTAAACTGGAAAATCTCGCGCAACCGGCATGCTTTGGATCGGCGAGACCCATGGATCTGGTCGGCCGCGCGCCGCAAGGCCATGGCAATCTGTGCTATGTCGAGGGCAACGGACGCACGCGCAGGTCTTAGACGGCAGTCCTCCTGCGAAGCAGGATGGTGGGCGGTACAGGGATTGAACCTGTGACCCCTTCGGTGTGAACGAAGTGCTCTACCACTGAGCTAACCGCCCGGATGAAGCAACAGAATACCGTTCTACTTCGGCAGCCGGTTGCTGAGGGCATCGAGACTGAT
>JBEVJO010000155.1:0-3889 GCA_040510175.1 Caulobacterales bacterium | reverse complement strand
AGAACTCAACAGCTTGCGCAGCGCAGCCCATTTCGATGAGCCCTTGAGCCCATACGGCGGCTTTTGAATAGGTCTTTGAGCAGACCAATATCCGAGGCGGCGGCAGCAGATTGGGCGCCAAGGTCGGGCTCCTTCGCCACGGTCGGCGCAGCAGCGACTATGCCGGCAATAAGTAGAGGGTCTCTTAAGATCTGGCCGCCGGGGGCAGGGGGGACGCACGCCGACTGGCGGATGGGGTGAGATTCGAACTCACGGTAGGCTTCCACCTACGGCGGTTTTCAAGACCG
Source organism: Caulobacterales bacterium (assembly GCA_040510175.1). GTDB lineage: Bacteria > Pseudomonadota > Alphaproteobacteria > Caulobacterales > Aquidulcibacteraceae > JBEVJO01. Next base: position 3,602 of record JBEVJO010000155.1, on the reverse strand, counting down.
CTGCCTTAAACCACTCGGCCACCCATCCAACGCCGCTCGCGCGGAAGCGGGCTTATAGCGAAAGCTTGTCACGACAGTCCACTAGGCGAACCGTAACCACTTTCACTCCGAGAAAATCAGCGGCGATCACCCTACAAATTCGCGCCGACACCAATCGAAATAAACCAATTCGAACACGTAATTCAGAAGATTTCCAAATAAAATCAGCGCCACGTAGCCACTAACGAGAGGTGTTTCGGTAAACCGCCGCTCCGAAAACCCAACCTTCGCTGCACCAAATCTCAGGCCGCTTCAGGCAAAAAGGCCAAGGTGACGCCGGAAAAACCGGGGCGCCCCCTGGTCAGAAGGCCGGGGCAGCAAGGGAAGAACTTCATGGTGTGGGATTTGGCTCCGATGCGCGCGACGCGCACCATTTTGTCGGCGATGATCGCCGGCGCACTCGTCGGAACGATGGCGCCAAGCGCCGCTCTGGCGAAGGGCGGTCTGGCTGAGGTCGTTTATTACGATCCGTCATCCATGCCGACACGCGCCAAGCAAACCGCATCCATCAGCAGCGGTTTTCAAAATCAATATGCGCCCGAAACCTATCCGGAGCCTAAGCCAGGCCGCGCTGAAAAGCCTCGAAAGGCGTCCATGCAAATGGCCAGCCTCGATCAGAAGGATTTCGTAAAAATCGGCGCGCCATATCGCCAAAATGGCGTCTGGTACGTGCCGGCGCATGAAGCGGACTACGACGAAGTCGGCACGGCGTCTTGGTATGGCGCGGACTTCAATCGCAAAGTCACGTCCAATGGCGAAGTGTTCGATATGGACCAGATCACCGCCGCGCACCCAACCTTGCCGCTGCCGAGCATCGTGGAAGTCACCAACCTGGAAAACGGCAAAAAGCTGAAAGTGCGTGTAAATGACCGTGGTCCCTTCATGAAGGGCCGCCTGATCGATTTGTCTCGCGGTGCTTCGAAACAACTCGGTTTTTACGGCAAGGGCAGTGCGAAGGTTCGCGTCCGTTATGTCGGTCCGGCTGACGCCGCGGATGAACCTAAGGCCTTAGCCGCAGCTCCATACTCGCCGTATACGGCTGGGATTCAGACAGCCAGCTACCAACCGCCTGTGCAATACAGCCCAAAGCCGGCCGTGAAGACGAACGAACTGCCAGTAATGAAAAAGCCTGCCCCCGTCGCAGCGAAACCGAAATCGGTTCGCCAGCAGGCCGGCCTTTATCTGCAAGTCGGCGCGTTCTCGTCGGCCGCTAACGCCGATCGCCTTCAAGCGAAACTGAGCCCATCGGCCCCCGCAAAAGTGGCGCCGGTAGAGCAGGGCGGGACGACCCTTTACCGGGTGGTTGTCGGCCCCTTGGCAGACGACGCCGCGATCTCCCTGGCGCGCGTCAAAGCCGCCGAAGCGGGCATTTCCAGCCCGCGCGTCGTGACCCTGAATTAAGCTTTTCTTTAAAAAAGGAGCGGCGAGGGCAGGAGAGGGGGCCGGGGAAGGGCTGTTCCATCCCTGAAGGCTAGCGCAAGCCGCAGCTTGCCCCTAAACGATCTCATATGCAGGTCCGGGGCCGGTTCATAACCCTAGAGGGCGGCGAGGGGGTCGGGAAGACGACACTCGCGCAAGCGCTGAGCGCCCGCTTGGGCGAGCTTGGCGTAGAGACTGTGCTGACCCGCGAGCCGGGTGGCTGTCCTTCTGCGGAGGCGCTCCGTGAAATTTTATACGGCCCGGATTCTCCGCACTGGTCGCCGGCGCCCGAAACGTTGCTGTTGTACGCGGCTCGGGCGGCCCATCTCGACGAGACGATCCGCCCCGCGCTAACGCGCGGGGCATGGGTCATCTGCGACCGCTTCAACGATTCCACGCTAGCGTATCAGGGCATGCTTGGTGCGATCGATACTAGCATTCTATCAACGCTCGCGAATTTCGTGATTCGCTCGGACCAGCCCGATCTAACGTTCATGCTGGATCTCGATCCAACACTGGCGCGCAGCCGCGCCGAACAGCGCGGCGAATATCTTTCGCGATACGACCGCTCGGCGCCTGAGTTTCATCAAAAGCTACGAGATGCCTTTCGTTCCATCGCCGCCGCTCACCCAGATCGATGCACAGTTCTGGATGCATCGCGGCAGCCAGATGCGCTCGCCCATGAAGCGTTTCAGATCGTGCAGAGCCGTTTCGGGCTCAAAACATCAGATGCAAAATGAGCGGCGCAGACGAAGACAGCGCACTGCATCCGCGCGACACTTATGATCTCTTGGGTCATGAAGAAGCCGAAGCGGATCTTGCGTCAGCGCTTTCCTTTGGTCGTGTGCACCACGCCTGGCTCATCACAGGGCCGTTGGGAGTCGGCAAAGCGACCCTTGCGTATCGCGCCGCACGCATCTTGCTGGGCGCGAAGCGGATGCCGGGCGCGCGACCTCTCGCGGCGTCGCCGGACGATCCGGTCGTGCAGCAGATCGCACACAATACGCACCCGGACCTGCGGATACTGAAACGCGGCGTCGACGAAAAGACCGGCAAGGAGAAAACCGAGATCAGCGTCGATGACGCACGCGGTCTTTCGGCATTTTTCGGGCTGAGCGCAGGCAATGGCGGACGCAGGATCGCGTTGATCGACACCGCCGATGAACTCAATCGAAACGCGGCAAACGCGCTTCTGAAAACAATCGAAGAGCCGCCGCCGGGCTGCGTGTTGTTTTTGATCTGCAATGCACCCGGCGCATTGCCGCGCACGATTATGTCCCGATGCCGTCGGCTGACATTGCGCGCGCCCGAAGAAGCGCAAGTCATCAACTGGCTTGCAGAAAAAGGCTTTGGAAATGACGATGCGCAATTGGCGTCGCGTTTGGCGCGCAACGCCCCAGGCCTGGCCTTGACGTTCGCGCAAGGCGCCGGCGCGGCCCGATACAAGGCCTTCAGCAATTTCATGCAGGGTCTCGGCAGTTCGCGCGGCAATCTGGCGGCCCAAAGTTTAATCGATGCAGCCTCGGCTCGCGCTGCTGCGGGCGAGCAATCTGCGCTAGATTTGTTGTTTGTCTTCGCGCGGGATTGGCTCGCGAGAGCCGCGCGGCTGCAAGCGGGCCTGGCAGCGGACGAAATTATACCCGGCGAAAATGAAGCCATCAAACGGGTGGTTGCCTCTTGGAATCCGGCGTCGCTTTCGTCGGCGTATTCAGCGATCGGCGAACTCCAAACCCAGTTTGACGACGTCAATCTCGATCGCGGACACACAGCGGCAGAGATGATGGCGTTGCTTTCGAAGATCGTTCCGTAGAAACAGGGCTGAGATCTTGATCATCGATAGCCACGTCAATCTGCACCACGAGCAATATGCCGGCGATGTCGATGCGGTATTGGCGCGGGCCTCTGAGGCTGGCGTGACGGGAATGATCACGATCTGCGACCGGCTGGAAAATTGGCCGGCAGTTCGTGCGGTTGCGCACAAGCAGTCGAACATTTGGTGCTCGGTTGGCGTGCATCCGCATTATGCGAAAGACTTCCAAAATCTAGAGGCGGGCACCCTGATCGATCTGGCGCGGGCCGAACCGAAGGTCGTCGGCATCGGCGAATGCGGCCTCGATCTGTATTACACGCACAGCCCGTTGGAC
>JBEVJO010000154.1:0-5015 GCA_040510175.1 Caulobacterales bacterium | reverse complement strand
AGAAGCCGCCAACGGCGATGCCGGCGATTGACGAAAGCAAGCCCACCGAGGCCCGCACGCCGCCCACAACATCCTTCGCCAGTCCCAGGTCATGATAGAACGGCCCGGCCACCGGCCCGATCAAAAACTCCGGCAAACGATAGACACTGATCAAAAGCAGCATCACCAAAGCGAACGCGCCGTGATGGCGGAAGAACTCTATCAGCGGCCCCAGAATCGCATCGGTAATGCCGCGCACCGAGGTCAGCGGCGCCGCTGCGGCGCGCGCCTTGATGGCGCTGTCGGCCTGTTCAGGCTCCGGCGTTTTCAGCGCCGCATAGACGCCGACGCCCATGAAAATGGCCATCAGCACATAGGAAATCGGCCAGCCCATATATTGTGCGAAAATCAGGATCAGCGCGTCGGTCACCAAAAGCGCGCCGCGATAGCCCAATTGAAACGCCGAGGCGAGCAGACCCAGTTCATCCGCGTCCTTCGCGGATTCGATCCGCCAGGCATCGACCGCGATGTCTTGCGTGGCGGAGGCAAATGCGACCACCAGCGCAAAGGCGCCGATCGTCATCAAGCCGCCGGGTCCGTGTGCGCCAAACAAAGCCATGCCGACCAAGCCTGCGCCGACCAGCAATTGCGCAAACAATGTCCAACCGCGCCGGCGGCCGAGCATGCCCAAAAACGGCGCGGGCATGCGATCGACAAATGGCGACCAGAGGAACTTGAATGTGTAGGCAAGGCCAACCCAAGATAGGAAGCCAATAGCGGTCAGCGTGGTGCCTTCATCACGCAGCCAATAGCCAAAAGTCGCGCCTGTGAGCAGAAACGGCAGGCCGGAGGCGAAGCCCAGGGCCAGCATAGAGGCCACGCGCGGCTGCGACAGCGATTTGAAAACGTCGCCGAGGGTGTGCTTTTTCTTCGGCGCGGCTTCGCCCGCCGGTTTTTCCCCGGAAACTGCCGCTGGCGTCGAATCAGTCATCGAATCCCTCCGCAAGCCGGGACCATGGCCTAGACCGCGCGGGGTTTCCACCAACTTGCTGAAAGTTTTAAAGCGCTGGTTTTAAAGCGATCAGATCGCGCCGCGGGCGCCCCGGCGCGGCGCTTTCACCAAGGCTTCGCCGACCAGCACCACCTCGCCCTCCACCGAACAGGTGCAGGTCAAGCGTGCGCGGTCGCCCTTTTCGATGAGTTCGCTCACTTCGACCCGCGCTTCGACGATATCGCCTATGCGCACCGGCGCTTTGAATTGCAGCGTCTGGGATAGATAGACCGCGCCGGGCCCCGGCAAGCGCGTGCCGATCACCGCCGAAATCAGGCTGGCCGTATAAAGGCCGTGGGCGATGCGCTCACCAAACTGGGTCCGCGCCGCGAAGTGTTCCGACAAATGGATTGGGTTTCGGTCGCCCGAAATCTCCGCGAAGCCAATCACGTCTGAGGATTTCACCTCCTTATGATAAGTTTCGGTCATGCCGACCGACATGTCCTCGAAATAGACCGTTCTGGATTCAGGCAGCATTTTCCTCTCACCAAGCATACGGCTTTAGCCGCGCGCCCTTTTGACTGCATTTTGTGAACTGGGCCACCAATTTTCGGCGCAGAACCTGCTTAGGCCATTTGCGCGAGCCGCATCCAGCGGCCCACCGTGTCGCCCAAAACGCGGCGATCCACCGGCTTGCACAGCACCTCGTTGACGCCGGCGGCCAAAGCGTTGGCGGCATCCTCGATGAAAGCCTCAGCCGTCAAAGCCAGAATCGGCATCCGCGTGTAGCGGCCGCCTTTGGCTCGAATGGCGCGCGCTGTGGCGCGACCGTCCATTTTCGGCATGCGCATATCCAAAATGACCAGATCGAATGTTTTGGTCTCCAGCGCCGCCAGCGCCGCTTCGCCGTCTTCCACCCAATGCACGTCATGGCCATCGGCCGACAGCATGGCAGTGGCGATGCGGGCATTCACCGGGTTGTCTTCCGCCAGCAAAATTTTTGCCTTCAGGACCGGGCCGGTTTCGCGCTCATCCGTAACCGGGCTGAGCGCGGCGCCGGTCCGCAAGGGGGCCGCCGCGCGGCCCTCTACTTTGGCGGCGATGGCCACCCGTTCCAGCAGCGAACGGCGGCGCAGGGGCTTCACTAGGAACCCGGCGCAGCCCGCCGCCAAGAATTGGGCGATCTCGCCCCGCGCCTCCTGCGGCGCCATGACGATCACAGGCGCGCCAAGCGCCAGGAAGCGTTGCGCATTGTCGGGTGCTAGAGCGCGATCAAGCAGGATCACACTTGGCCCTCCGGCCAGCGCGGCTTTGACATCTTCGGGATTGGAGGCGGCGACCGGCAACGCGCCTGCGTGATGTACCGTGCTCGCGATGGCCTCGCTCAGCACACTCGACGACGTCGCGATCACGACGGTGAGGTTGTCCAGGCTTGGATAGGGCGCGCCCTTGGCGCCGCCGCACAGGAACGGCAGATCGACCGTGAAATTCCAGCCCCGCCCTTCCTCATGATGAGCCGTACTCTGCCCGCCCATCATATCCGCAAGACGGCTGACGATGGCGGCGCCGAAGCCGCTTTCCAAATCGCCCTCGCCGGGATTTTGCACTGGCTTCGCGCTCGGCGCGCGCACTTCAAAGCGCAGACGGATTGTATCGCCGTCCCGCGCCAGCACCCGCGCCGACAGCACGACGCCTTGCGCGTCCGCGCATTTGATGGCCGCGCCGGTGAGGTTCAAAAGAATCTGCCGTACGCGGGCTTCATCACCCAGGATCAGCGGCGGCACGTCGCGCCCCGCCACGCTGGCGATCTCCAGACCAAATTCGTAGGCGCGCGGGCTCAGCAATTCGGCCACGCTCTGCATCAGCGACACCGGATCGAAGGCCGAGCGCTCCAACGCCGGACGTCCGCTTTCCAGTCGCGCATAGTCCAGCATCGCGTTCAACAAATTAAGCAGGCTCGACGCCTGATCGTGCACGGCGCCGGCATATTCGCTTTGCGCCGGGCTGAGCGGCGTCTCAAGCAACAGCCCGATCATGCCCAGAATGCCGTTCAATGGCGTGCGGATTTCATGGCTCGCTTCGAGCAGAAAATTCTTATTGGTCTTGGCTTCGCGCTCATCGGCGGCGAGCCACAAACGCATGCCATTCTGTAATGCGGCGGCAGGCCAATTGCGCGCAGCGGGACACGGCCAAAGCGCTCCGGGCTGCGCGGCGTCGCCGAGCAGTGCGCGGGCCGCGTTGTTTGCTTCTAGCACGCGGCTATCCGGGCCCGACATAATGGCGGGCGTCTCAGATTCGCCCATTAGAGCGCTGAAATAAGACGGTTGGAAGCGCGACATGGATTTCACTTCTCTACTCAAGCCGTCCCCCTATCGAGAACTTCTACCAGAGAGAGCGTTAATGCTTCGGGACTTCGTATGGTTAAGCAGCGCTGAATTCGCGGATGTGATCAGCTGTGATCAAAGCTTTAGCTCAGCCACTCTGGAGACGTATCGTTATCACTGACGCCGCTGCGCATTGGCCAATCTGTGATGGACGCATCGCTCCTTACTGCACGCATATGTCCTGCATTCGCCGCCATGAAATCCTGCGGTTCGCGGCGATAGGACAACGCCTCCGCGAGATGCGCACGGCGAACGCGCGCTTCGCCCGTTAGATCGGCGATAGTGCGCGCCACCTTCAAGACTCGATGATAACCGCGCGCGCTCAGGCGCAGTTTCTCAGATGCCTGAACCAACAGTTTGCCGCCGTCGTCGTCCAGAGCAACGGCCGCCTCCAAAACAGCGCCCTCAGCCTCGCAATTGGTGGCGATATTGGCGCTCATTTGGGCGTAACGCTGCTTCTGACGATGACGCGCGGCAAACACCCGCGCCGCGATTTCGGCAGTGCCTTCGGAAGACGGCGGCGCAGCCAGATCGGCGGCGCTGACGCGCAAAACCTCGACCGACAAATCCATACGGTCGAGCAACGGACCGGAAACGCGCGACTGATACTCCGCCGAGCAGCGTGGTCCACGCACGCACTCGCCGGGCGCGGCGCCACAGCGGCATGGATTCATTGCGGCGATCAATTGAAAGCGCGCTGGATAGCGCACATGCCCGTTGGCGCGCGCGATCATCACCTCGCCGGTCTCCAAGGGCTGGCGCAAGGAATCCAGCGCCTGCGAGGAAAATTCCGGCAACTCATCCAGAAATAGTACGCCCCGATGCGCCAAACTGGCCTCGCCGGGCTTGGCCAACAGTCCACCGCCGACCAAGGCCGCCATGCTGGCGGAGTGATGCGGCGCCCGGTACGGCCGTGCGCGGGTTAGCGCCCCGCGCTCCAGCAAACCGGCGACCGAATGGATCATCGAGATTTCGAGCAGTTCAGCGGCGTCGAGGGGCGGCAACAGTCCGGGCAAACGGCTCGCCAACATTGATTTGCCGGAGCCGGCCGGCCCCACCATCAAAAGATTATGGCCGCCAGCCGCGGCGATTTCGACCGCGCGCTTGGCGCGCTCCTGGCCTTTGACGTCACGCATGTCAGGATAAGCAGGCGCTCCCGCCAGTTCACCTGGCTTGGGATCGGTCAGAACCTGCCTGCCCTTAAAATGATTGACCAGCGCGATCAAAGACGGCGCCGCCAAGACACGGCCGCCGCTCCAGGCCGCTTCGGCGCCGCAAGCCGCCGGACAGATCAGCGTTAGACCTTCCGCATTGGCCGCCACCGCCGCCGGCAAGGCCCCCGGCGTTTGCGCCAGCCGTCCGTCGAGGGACAACTCTCCCATCGCTGCGCAGCCATCCAAGGCATCACGCGGGATAGCGCCGATCGCCGCCATGATGCCGAGCGCGATCGGCAAATCGAAATGACTGCCCTGTTTTGGCAGGTCCGCCGGCGCCAGATTGACGATGGTGCGCCCAAACGGCATCGCTAGACCTAAAGCTGCAAACGCTGCCCGCACACGCTCCTGGCTTTCGCGGACGGCCTTGTCCGGCAAGCCGACAATGTTGAAAATAGATTGTCCGGCGTCCGATAGCTGCACCTGCGCTTCGACGCTTCGAGCTTC
>JBEVJO010000153.1:0-2894 GCA_040510175.1 Caulobacterales bacterium | reverse complement strand
GCCAAGGTCGTCGCCGCCGAGCGCATGGGCGTCTGGGTGGCCGGCCTGCAGGACATGAGCCAGTCCGACGTATTGTTGTTCGTCGGCAGCAATCCGCTGGTCTCGCATTCCACGGTGCCGGTCATGGGCCCCGATCCGGTGCGGCGCATGAAGGCCGCCAAGGCGCGTGGCATGAAGCTGATCGTCATTGATCCACGCCGCACGGAAACCGCGCATTTCGCCGATCTGTTTGTACAGCCTGTGCCTGGTCAAGATCCGGCGATTTTGGCGGGCCTGATCCGGATCATCCTGAGCGAGACTTGGCACGATGCGGATTTCTGCGCGCGCTATGTCGGCGCCGAACGGCTGGCGCAATTGCGCGCCGCGGTGGGGCCCTTCACGCCGGAGCGTGTCGAAGCCCGCGCCGGATTGGCGGCGGGCCAATTGCGCGCCATCGCTGAAATGTTCGCGCGCGATAACGTCCGCGGCGCCGCCTATGCGGCGACAGGCCCCTGCATGGCCTCGTTCTCCAACCTGACGCAGCATCTCGTCGAAGCGATCAATGTGATCTGCGGGCGCATGCGCCGGCCGGGCGATGCGGCGATTGTCGATCTCGTCGGGCCGGAATATCCGGTCACGGCGGAAGTCTATCCGGCGATGCGCTCCTGGAAAGAGGTTCCGGACAGCCGCATTCGCGGCGTCGGCCGGCTTGGCGGCGAACGCCTGACGGGCACGCTGGCCGAGGAAATCATGACGCCGGGCAAAGGCCAAGTGCGCGTGTTGTTTGTCAACGGCGCCAATCCGGCCGCGACCATTCCGGACAAGGCGCGGATCACGCAAGCGTTGGGCGCGCTCGATCTTCTGGTGTCCGTCGATCCCTATATGACCGCAACCACGCAGTTCGCGGATTATATCCTGCCGCCGCGCATGCAATATGAGCGCGCCGATCTACCGTTGCTGATTCCCAATTATCCGCTGCAGCCGGAAAATTGGCTGCAATTCACGCCGCCCGTCATTGCGCCGCCCAAGGGCTCGGACCTTACCGAAGACTGGTACGTCTATTGGTCGGTCGCGAAGCGTTTGGGCAAACAATTGGCGCTGAACGGCCAGAACGTGGACATGGAAACCGCGCCATCGGCGGAAGATCTTTTGGCTTTGCGCATGACCGGCGCGCGGGTGGAGTTTGAAAAGCTGCGGCAGATGCCGAATGGCGCCATCTTCTCGTCCGACAAATGGTTTGTGCAGGCGCCGGCGCAGGACTCCGGCGCGTTGTTCGACGTCATGCCGGACGATGTGGCGGCGGAGCTAAAGGCCTATGAACGGACGCCGGTCCGCGCCGACGATTATCCCTATCTGCTCACCAGCCGCCGCGTGCGGGATATGTTTAACACCAATGGCATGCAATTGGCGTCCATACAGCATCGCAATGTGCTGAAGCCGATCTTCGTGAATCCGCACGACATGGCGGCGCTTGGGCTGGCGGATGGCGATGAAGTCATTGTGCGCTCCAGCAATGGCGAAATCACGGCGACGGTGCAGGAAGATGAGTCCATGCGCGCCGGCGTGGCCGCCATGAGCCACAGCTCAATCGGCGCGCCCAGCGGCGCTGGAAATGCGGGCGTCAACGTACTGGTGTCTTCGGTGGAGGACGTCGAAACCGTCAACGCGATGCCGCGCATGTCCGCCATTCCGGTGCAGATCCTTCGCACCAACGGCCCGGAGCGCGTTGCCGCCGAATAATTTAAAGTCCATGATTTAGCGCACGTCCAGGCTTTCGATTGTTCGTTCCATTTCCGCTTTGTGCGCGGCGCGCGCGCGGATCGCGTCGATCATATAGCAAACAACGCCAATCCAGATCAGCGCAAAGCCTGCGGCCTTCGCGCCGGTCAGCGGCTCGCCGAACAGCAGCGCGGTGACCAAGACGATTGTCGGCGAGACGAATTGCAGCATGCCGGTGGTCGATAATTTGAGATGGTGTGTGGCGAAGTTGAACATCACCATGGTCAGCGCGGTTTGCGGTCCGAAACTGATCATCCAGGCGGTGTGCGCAAGATCGCCGCTCGGCGCAAAATAGGTATTCCCCGGCGTCAGCAGTAAAAACGCCGTGACGCCCAGGGCCATCACCCAGGTCTCAAAGGCCAATCCCGCCAGGGGCGCGATGGGGTTCATCTTACGAATGACCGTGTAGGTCGCGAAGGTGGTGGCGAGCAGAAGCCCGAACCACGGCGCGCCCGCGGCGTTTAAAAACATGGCGCCCACGCCCAAGGCGGCGGCGGTCAAACCGACGCCCGTCCAAATCGTCAGCTTTTCGCGCAAAAACAAAACGCCAACGGCAATCGACAATAACGGCAGCAGATAGGTCGCGAAGCTGACTTCCAGAACGCGGTCCACTTCGACGCAGCGAAAAAAGCCGAACCAATTGCAGGCGAGCAGGCAGCCCGCGAACACATAAGGCGGCCAGCGCCTCGGCGATCGCAGCAACGCAAACAGCGCCTGATGCTGATTCAGCAAAAACACGAAGATCGTCGCCGTCAACGCACAAAACAGCACCCGCCAGACGAATAATTGCATGGCGGGCGTGTGCGTATAGAGCCCCGTCCACAAAGGCAGGAGCCCCCAAATGCATTGGGTGATCAGAGCGACGGTGAGACCTAAGCGCGCGTCTTTGTTTTCATTCACGACGCAGGCTTCAGTAGGCCCCGTTCGATCAGGAGCTCGGCGATCTGCACGGCGTTTAACGCGGCGCCCTTGCGCAGATTGTCGGCGACGATCCACATGGCAAGACCGTTATCGACCGTCGGATCGACGCGCACGCGGCTGACATAAACCGGCCATTCGCCCGCGACTTCTTTCGGCGTCGCATAGCCGCCGTCTTCGTGACGATCGACCACGACCAGACCGGGAAAGCCAGACAT
>JBEVJO010000152.1:0-6181 GCA_040510175.1 Caulobacterales bacterium | reverse complement strand
CACTATTCGAACGTAAGGTCACTTCGGAGCGTGTTCGAGACAAGCTTGCAGCGTAAAAAGCCAAAGCCCATGTGCTGCGGCCCACGTTTCAGCGCTCAAATCCTTCAGACACCGGAAATGGCAGGTCGGGCGGCACCCATCCTAATCACCACCCAGCTGCTCCGCCAATATCTCCAGAAACGCCGCAAACCTTGCCTCAGCGTCGGCGCACCTCTCCTTTGCTCATTCATCAGTATTCGGATGGATGAAAAACCCAGCAGGAGAAGATGATGTCGCTCGATATTTTGCTCACAGTCGAGAAGGCTGCCGCCCCTTGATAACACCTTGCGTGTGCGGCCGCATCGGTAGGAAGGGCGTCCTCTTCTTCGACGGCCTGCGGCGCGTCGAATCACGGTCGAAGCGCGAAGGCCGCGCCGCTCAAATTCGCCACCTCAAAATTGGCCTGGCGAGACATGCATGAGCGTGTCGCGCGTTACTCATTCCGTGATGACCGCGTGATGACCAACTCTTTTTGTGAAGTTCGGAGACCCTAAAAATCCCTTTTAAAATCTGGTGGGTGATGTAGGATTCGAACCTACGACCCGCTGATTAAGAGTCAGCTGCTCTACCAACTGAGCTAATCACCCGACCGCGCAGCGCCGAATCCGGCGCTGCGAAGGCGCGGACCATAGCCGCAACTTTCCAGAGCGCAAGGGCCTGCGGTCCAAGCTCTTAAAGATTGTGGCCACCCGCTATCCAAAGCTCAGTTGGGGTCGCCGTAACCGAAAACCAGTTGCACAGCCCGCGACGGCGGCGAGATCAGACCGATGGCCACCGCGATCGAGGCCGCGTTGGCCCGATCCTTAGCGCCCAGCTTGCGGCGAATGGCCCGCCACATCTCATGCACCCTTTTGTAGGATATGTTCATGATAAGGCCGATTTCCTTATCCACATTGCCTTCCGAGGCCAGCTCCAGAAGCCGCTTCTCCACTGGGCTGAGGAACGGCATGGCGGCGCGCCAGGTCAGATCATTCAGGATCAGCGCGCGCTGCAATACCACGTCGCCCAGCACCTTGGCCTGAACCTGCTGCAGCACGTTCCAATTATTGATTCCATCGCCGGACAAGGTGACCCCAGCCTTCATGGCGCCCGGTCCGGCCACGGTCGTCGCATAGCCCTCGGCCATGCCCGACGAGCGCGTTTCATTGTAGGCGGCGATATCCGCTTCATCGTGCAGTTCAATTTCGTCCCAGCGAAACGAGCGGCCATCGCGCGCGGCGCGCACTAGGGGGTCGCGTTCCGACAAACCGCTATTGACGTAATGATCGACCCAATGCTCCGGGGCCTCGGCTGCCGCGAACATCGATTTCGGCGGCACGCCCGTCAGCGGACCGATGCCATAATATCGGACGCCGAGCGGCTCTATCGATTTTTCAAAGATGCGGCAGACCGCCTTGAACGAGTCCGCTTCCCCAATCTCCGCCATTAAATCCGGCAGATTTTCGAGCGCCACTGTTCGCCCTTCCCGATTGCTCCGAACACGATCTTACACAAGCGTGTCCGCAATTGGGTGACAAAGCCAGGATTCGTTCGCGCCAAGACAGGATTGTTTCAGCATGGCTGCGATTTGGCCACAGGCCATCCACAATCCTTACTTGGACTTTAGGCAGGGCACAGCTTTTAGTAGTGCGCTTGAGCGTTAGAACATGCCGTTTTCGTTGCGGCTTTCCGCGGGCACCTCCTGGATCACATCCCAATGCTCAGCGATCAGCCCGTCCTGCAGACGGAAAATATCGATGACGGCGTTCCCCCTGGTCCCCGGCTCGATCACGACATGGGTATGGGCGACCACATGATCGCCGTCCGCAAACATGCGCTTTAGCGTATGGGTGCAGCCGGGCGCAGCGCCCTTTGCCCATTGCAGGAAGTCTTTCAACGCCTGCGACCCTGTCCCTGCCAGTGGACTATGTTGAATGTAATCCGGCTTGAAAAACGCATCCACCGGTGCGGCGTCGAGCGGCCCCAGCACGCGCGCATACATTTGCTCGACCAATTTCAGATTGGCCTCTTCCGTTGATTTATGACCCACTTTTTAGCTCCCAACGTCTTTTCGAACTGCACGCCCTGCGGCTGCATCCCGGCGCGTCCGCACCGAGATTTTAATCTTAAGATTGTATTTTTCTACGTTCAACACCTAAAGATGCAATAAGGCCGCTTAGAGTACGGCTGGAGAAAGCTGACTTAGTTATGTTGCGGCGCAGCAAAGCGCTTGAGCGCTTGCAAGTTTGCGGGCATGAAACCCCTCGATACGGAGCCGCACAATGAACCTCGACGCCATTTCCATTGGGAAAAACCCGCCTTTCGACGTCAACGTCGTGATCGAAGTCCCGATCGGCGGCGAGCCCATCAAATACGAAATGGATAAGGCGTCAGGCGCGCTGTTCGTCGACCGTTTTCTCTATACCGCCATGCGCTATCCTGGAAATTACGGCTTCATTCCGCACACTTTGTCGGGCGACGGCGACCCCTGCGACGTTATCGTCTCCAATACGCGCGCCATTGTTCCAGGCGGCGTGATCTCCTGCCGGGTGGTTGGCGTGCTGGAGATGGAGGACGAAGCCGGCGCCGATGAAAAGCTGCTGGCGGTCCCCTCCGCCTGGCTCACGAAGCGCTATGAAGGCGTCCACAATTACAGCGACCTGCCCGAAATTACGCTGAAGCAGATTGAGCACTTCTTCGAGAGCTACAAAGACCTGGAGCCCGGCAAGTGGGTGAAGGTCAAAGGCTGGGGCGACGCCGACCATGCTCGCGCGCTGGTCACTGAAGGCATCGAGCGGGCCAAGGCCGCCAAGGTCCGGTAATCGCCTGCTGCGCTGCGGCGATTGCGGCGGCGGGGCAACTATTCTACCGATGCGCTATAGGATTATGAGGCCCGCCCGAAGCGGTCTGGGCCTTGCCGCGCCCCAAAAGCGCGATGATGTGGAGAATTGCGTGAAGCAGTTTCTGATAACCCTCGGCGGCGTCTTTGCCGGCTTGCTGCTGTTCTTTGTCGGCATTCCCATCATCCTGATCGCCAGCCTGTCCGGCAAAAGCGATGAACACGAAGGCATGCCCAAAGAGATCGTGTTGTCGATCGATTTGCGCGGCAACGTCCCCGACCAGCCGCCGACCAATCCTTTCGCCTCCATGGACGGCGCGCCGTCCGTCGTCAGCATCGTCGAAACGCTGGAAAAAGCTGAAAAGGACGACCGCGTCAAAGGCCTCTATGTGCGCGGCAATGATGAGGGCGTGTCGCCCGCCGCGGCGCAGGAAATCCGCGACGCCTTCAACCATTTCCGCAAGGCCGGCAAATTCGTGATCGCACACATGCAAAACGAAATGGGCGGCGGCGTGTCATCGTACGCCTTGCTCGCCGGCGCGGACGAAATCTGGATGCAAAGCGCGTCGGACTTCCAAGCAACGGGCGTCGGCACGGAGACGATGTTCCTGGGGGGCGCCTTCGAGAAGTTTTCGATGCAGCCGCAATTCGAGCAGTTTTACGAATACAAAAACGCGGCCAACGTCTACACCCAGAAAACCTATACGGCGGCGCACCGCGAATCCACGACCAGCCTGCTGCAAGGTCTGTATACGGACCTTACCGCCGACATCGCCGCAGGCCGCAAAACCAATCCGGACGCGATTAAAGCAATCATGGAGGCGGGCCCCTATACCGGCGCCGAAGCCCAGCAGAAAAAACTGGTCGATAAACTCGGCCGTCCCGCTGATGCAGAAAAAGCCGCGCTGGACCGCGCGGGCAAGGATTCCGGCCTCGTTGAGTTCGCCGATTACGCCGCCTCCAAGAGTGACAAGACGAGCGGCCCCGCCGTCGCTTTGGTCATGGGCGAAGGCGCCATCGTCACCGGCAAGGATGAAGCGCAGCCGTTTTCGAGCGAAGCCACCTTCGCCAGCGACACCATCTCCGACGCCCTGCTCGACGCCGCCAAAGACGACGACGTGAAAGCGATCGTCTTCCGCGTCTCCTCGCCCGGCGGCTCGGCCGTCGCGTCGGATCAGGTCTGGGACGCCGTGGAAAAGGTGAAGGCGGCGGGCAAGCCCGTCGTCGTCTCCATGGGCGCCTATGCGGCGTCCGGCGGCTATTACGTCTCCACCGGCGCCGACAAGATCGTCGCTTGGCCCGCCACCATCACCGGCTCGATCGGCGTGTTGGGCGGCAAGGTCGTTGTCGGCGGCGCCATCAAGAAATATCTCGGCGCCAATAGCGAAGCGATCATTGTCGGCGGTCCGAACACCGGCGCCAATTCCGCCAGCACGCCGTTCACGAACTATCAGCGCGCGCAATTCCATCGCCTTATGGCCAACATCTATGAAGACTTCACCGGCAAAGTCGCCGTGGGCCGAAAACTGCCGATCGAACGCGTCAAGCAGATCGCCAAAGGACGCGTCTGGACGGGTACGCAAGCCAGGTCCATCGGCCTTGTCGATGAATTCGGCGGCCTGCGCACCGCCTTGGCTTTGGCGCGCTCCATGGGCAAGCTGAAAGACAATGCGCGGGTCATCCACTACCCGGCCGCAAAATCGCCGTTCGAGTTGATCGAAGACTTCTTCGGCGTCTCGGGCGAAGCCGCGCGCGCCATGTCCACCATGTCGCTGCTGCTGGGCGATGAGCGCATCCGCGCCACCGCCCGCGCCCTACAGGACCAGCGCGCCGGGATACGGACGGAGATGAGCCCGGTTGAGGTGCGGTAACGCATCATCTGGCTCTGGCGAAATAAAAGGCCCCGCGCATCGCGCGGGGCCTTTGTTTAGGTTAAGGAGGGCAGTCTACTTATTGGATAACATGGCTCCGAGAGAGTCGAACGTCGCCGTTGCGCCGATATAGAAGAAGCGCCCCACAGCGCTGACCGGATAAAAGCTTTCGCCGATGTCCGGGCGCTGATCAGTGAAATTGTCGACCCCCGCATAGATTTCATAATGATCGTCGACATTCCAGCGCGCCTGAATGTCGTGCGAGAATTTTTCCGAATACTTAAGATATTGCCCATCCGCGATATCCGGCTCGCCAGCAATCTCCTGCAGTGTGTAGCGTTGCGTCGCGCTGAAATAATTGAGCCCGTAATTGATCGTCACCGGGCCCTTCACCCAAGTGACGTCGAGATTGCCTTGCCATTCGGGCTTATTCAGTTCGCCCTTTTGCGGATCAGGATCGGCGCCAACGAGATTCACATACGACAATTCATGCAAATGGTTGCCAACGAGATGGACGTTGAACACGCCCCAGTCGCTGGTCGCGCCAAAGTTCGCCGGATCCAGAACGTAATTGACGGTGAAGTCCACACCCTTGGTGCGGAACGACGCGACGTTCACAGGTTGAATCAAGTAATCAACAATGCCGCCCGGCGCTTGCAAATCGGTGCCCGGAGCGCGCGTCAACGCATCACAGAATTGATTGACGATGGTCGGCAGGTCGACGCACTGATTGGCGATATCTTGCGGATCGAGCGTGTTGATCGCATTGCCAAGCTTGATATCGTAATAATCGAACGACAACGTGAGGCCTTTGACGAAGCTCGGCTGCAGAACAGCGCCCACCGTAAAAGTCTTAGCCTTTTCTTCCTCCAAATCCGCATTGCCAGTTTGCAGGCCACGAACGCTTCCAATATTCGGATCGACGTAGGTTGTGGGATCAACGCCCAGCGAACTTAGAATGGCCGCGCAGTTCGCTGCACGAAACGACGTTCCAAGATTCAGATTGGGCTGACTGCAAGGATCCTCGATAAACAAGAACGTCTGCCCGCCTGGATCGAACAACTCGCCAACATTCGGCGCGCGCACGGCTTCGGCGTAAGTGGAGCGGAAGCTGATATCCGCTATCGGCGCATATTGTCCGCCAACCTTCCAGGTCGTGGTGCCCCCGATGGTCGAATACTCGGAGCGGCGAATGGCGCCGTCCAAAGTCACGTCCTTCACTAAAGGCAAATCGGCCAACAAGGGCGCGCGCGCCTCCCCGAAAAACTCCGCGACATCATAAGAACCAGCGGTCGCCAATATCGAAGCGCCGCCGAAACCGAGCCCGTTCAAATCAGCGAAGCTTTGTCCGTTATTGCTGTCTTCCTCACGGTATTCGAAACCCGCCGACCACCCCAAAGAGCCCCCCGGAAGCTGGAAGAACCGATCCAAATTACCAGATAAATACGCGCTA
>JBEVJO010000151.1:0-5303 GCA_040510175.1 Caulobacterales bacterium | reverse complement strand
ATCTTCCGGCGCGGGCGGGCGGTGCGCCTTGTATTGCGGGTAAATCTCGTTGCGGAAGGTTTTTTCCGAGGCGTCGAAAATCACCGCGAAATGCGTGGGCCGTTCGCCGTTCGCAAATTCGCGCAACATCTTCCACAGCATGTTGCAAAACCCCGCCACGGCGCCGATGGGCAGGCCGTCCGAGGCGCGGGTGAGCTGGGGAAGCGCGTGATAGGCGCGGAAAATATAACCCGAGCCGTCGACGAGGAATAGGCGGGAGCCTGGTCCGATAGGTGCTGTCATGGGAGCAAGGCTAACGTCTTAGAGCCGGAAAGGCGACAGCTGACGCCTCAGAATTGCGAGATCCTTAGTGGTGATCGTCGCCCTCGGCATCCTTATCCAGGACGAAGGTCCTGTCACAATAAAGGCAGGTCACAGAACCGCTGGCGCCGATATCGTAAAACACTTTCGGATGGCCCAAAGCGCCGCCGCTGCCTTCGCACGAGACGCGGTGGCTGCGGACATGAACGACTTCTTCGGGGAAGGGCGCGGAATTTTGAGCAGAAGTGTCGGCGGCCATGGGACGTCCATTGCGTTGAATCCAATGGGACCCTACCTAGAGGCGTCCGCCCCCTTGCGTCAATTAAAGCCCCGGTTCCGGGCCGTCTTTGCCGCGAATTTCATTTCTAGGGGCGTCCGGAGTTCGGCATGCGCGCGCCCCACAATCTGCCCGATTACGCCATTGAGGTTTCGGGGCTGAAAAAAACCTATCGCGGCCAAGGCAAAGCGCCGGCCAAGGTGGCTTTGCATGGCATCGACCTGCAAATCCGGCGCGGCTCGATTTTCGGCCTGTTGGGACCGAACGGCGCGGGCAAATCGACGCTGATCAATATTCTGGCGGGCCTCGTCGTCAAATCCGAAGGCACGGCCAAGGTCTGGGGCTACGACATCGACGAAAGACCGCGGGAGGCCAGCGCCGCCTTGGGCGTCGTGCCGCAGGAACTCAGCTTCGACGCTTTCTTCACCCCGCGCGAAACCTGCGAAATCCAGGCCGGCTTTTATGGCGTGCCGCTGGCCGAGCGCCGCACCGATGAAATCCTGGAGGCGTTGGGCCTGGGCGACAAAAAGGACGCCTATGTACGGATGCTGTCCGGCGGCATGAAGCGCCGGCTCCTGGTGGCCAAGGCGCTGGTGCACCAGCCGCCGGTTTTGATCCTGGATGAGCCGACGGCGGGCGTCGACGTTGAGTTGCGCCGCCAGCTCTGGGACTATGTGAAAGAGCTGAACGCGCGCGGCGTCACTATCATCCTCACCACGCACTATCTCGAAGAAGCGCAGGAGATGTGTGACACGATCGGCATCATCAATCATGGCAAGCTGATAGCCAGCGAACCGAAAGCGGAGCTTTTAAAGCGCCTCGACTTTCGCACCCTGCGCATCGATCCGCGCGAGCATGTGGACGCACCGCCGGCGGCGTTGTCGGAATTGGGGGCTGTTGTGGCGAAGGATGGCCGGATTGAAATTGGCTTCCGCTCGTCGGAACGCTCGGTCGAGGAATTGTTGGAGCGGGTGCGCGCCGCAGGCGTCGGCATCAAGGACATCTCGATCGTCGAACCTGATCTGGAAGACGTC
Source organism: Caulobacterales bacterium (assembly GCA_040510175.1). Taxonomy (GTDB): domain Bacteria; phylum Pseudomonadota; class Alphaproteobacteria; order Caulobacterales; family Aquidulcibacteraceae; genus JBEVJO01. The sequence continues at coordinate 3,692 of JBEVJO010000151.1, read as the reverse complement.
TTCGTGCATTTGACGACGGGTGTCTGAGCGCTGGATTATTGCGCGCGTTCGATCTTGTAGCCCATTGAAGCGAGCAAAGCGGGCACGCTGTCCGTGCCGGCGAGATGGCCCGCGCCGACGGCGATGAAGATCGTTGCGCCGCGCTGATCCGCCTTCATCAGAGTGTCGATCTGCCGCGCCCAATTCGCGTTTCGATCCGCCAGGATCGCGCGATAGACGTTCATATCCAGCTTGCGCAAATCGCTATTCACATATTTGTCGAGCGTCTTGAGATCGCCCTGCGCCCAGGCGCGGTCGAGCTTCTGCGTCAGCGCATCGCCTTGTTCGACATCGTCCAATGAAGCCAGCAGCACGGCCTTTTGCGAGGCGTCGCTGAGTTTGGCGAACAGACCCAATTGCTCATCGATGGTTTCGAAATAAGCGAGTGTCTTGCCTGATCGCGCAGCTTCGGCTTCGAGGATTTTTTCAACGCCGGAATTCGGGTCCTGGCCATGGATCACCATGGCGTTCAGCGACAACATAATCGCCGCCAGCCATGGCCGCATGGATTGCAAATTTTCCGCCTGCAGACCGGCTTTGATCGCGACCTTTCGCAGACGTTTGCGTTCAGCCTCGTCCAAATACGCGTCCAGCGTTACGCCGGGCGGATTGACGCCCAGGCGCTGCGTCAGGACCATGGCGCGCGCTTCGGAGTCCGGTCCGCCGGGCGTTTCGAAATAAATGGTGCGCGCCTTGGCGAAGGCGGCGTCGAATTTGGCGGTGCGCCACACCAGCTCGCGCGGCAGGATATGGACCGTGCCGAACAGGTAGATTTCGCTGTCGGCGTCGCTGAGTTTGAACATCGCCGGGCGTGGGCCGATCTCTGCGGCGGGCACGGAATCGCAGGCGGAAAGGGCCGTGAGCGACAGCGCTGCGCAGAGGCAAGCGAGCGGCGTGCGGACAGCTTTCCGAAAAACCGCTGACATAGAAAAGGCGAGGCGCACGCGAATCCTTGGAGACGGCCCGGGTTGCTGGAGGTGGGCGCCGGCGCCGGTAGACGGCGACGAGCTTTACGGGGCGGATAGGTCGCGGATTATGGCCGATTGCGCAAGGCGCCGCTTTCAACTATTCACCGCCCGCTTGCACCCGTAGCTCAGCTGGATAGAGCGCTGCCCTCCGAAGGCAGAGGTCACAGGTTCGAATCCTGTCGGGTGCGCCATTAAATCAATGGCTTATAGGAAGGTTTTTTGTCGGCGCGCTGCCTGGTAGCACTGGGGCAGCACGTGGCCCAGAGTGAGTCCAAGGTAACGAGAGCCATGGCCCAAGAGACAAGATTCTCCATCTACAGTTCCTTGATCCGCTTCACTTGATCAGTCTTCAGGCCGCCATTTTCCTTGCGCCACCGATTGTAAGTCTGCCCGGTGATCCCGATCGATTTCGTCGTCGGCGATGGAGCCGCCCTGCGCCGTCATCACTTCAACCTAGCGCAGCTTGGCGACTATTTCCTCCGGCGTGTAACGCTTCCGAGGCATGATTTCCCTTCAAATTTTCGTCCAATCCTAACTTACAGGGTGGACGCTTTTGGAGGGGCAGGGTCAAATTGCCGGGGGCAGGCGAGTGGGACGTCGCGGGCTTTGTTTCGTGTTTGGTCAATATGGGTTACCCACGCCACTACGGCGTAGAGATTATCTCGGAAGAACACGCTGCTCGTCTCGTGTCCGAGGCCGCTGTTCTGAGCTTCGCCGCCGCCTCGCAGTTTTTTGTATAAGGTGCACGCGAGCCTGCACCGAAAGCTACTGGCGCAACACCGTCCGAAACCCGATATGCGAGCTGCCGGTATCGGGCGGGCCTCCTTGGCGGGCAGAGGGGCGGTAGCGGGCGCAGAAATTATCAGCGCATAGAAATGATCCGCCCTTGATGAGGTGCTGGCGCTGGGGATCTTGGTCGTCGCGGCCGTCCGGATACCAGTCTTTGGTCCATTCCCAGACATTGCCGGTCATGTCGTAAAGGCCATACGCGTTTGGCGCGTAGCAGCCCACCGGCGCGGTGCGGGCTTTATAACCGTCGTCGCCCGCATCGATGGCGGGAAACACGCCCTGCCATGTATTGGCGCGCGGGGTTGGCGTGTTGGGGCCCGCATCGCCCCATTCATATCGCGAGTCCGGCAAACCGGCGCGCGCGGCGAATTCCCATTCCGCCTCCGTCGGCAGATCGCGGCCGCGCCACCGCGCGTAAGCCAGCGCGTCTTCATGGGCGATCTCGACCACGGGATGGTTCTCGCGGCCTTTTAGGTCGCTGCCTGGACCTTCGGGGTTTTTCCAGCTGGCGCCTTCTACCAAGCGCCACCAACCCGTCGGGTCGCCGGCGCCGATGCCGGAGGCGCCTACAAACACGATGGCGGCGGGCTTTAGCTGATCGGCGGGTACGCCGGGATAGAGTTTTGGATCTGGTGCGCGCTCGGCCAGGGTGGCGTAGCCCGTGGCCTTCACGAATTCCGTAAACTGTGCATTGGTCACTTCGGTGCGGTCTATGGAAAAAGGTTTGACCGTCACTTCCCGCGCCGGACCTTCTTCCGCATTTTCTGGATGCGCGCCGAGAACAAACATTCCGCCGGTGAGCTTGACGTCGCCCTGCGGTTCAGGCGCCGGGCAGCGCGAGGCCTCCGCGGTTTTGTTCGCCGGGATGTTTGCGGCCAGCGAACACGCCGTCATGAGTATCGCGGCGGCGCAGAGAAATACGCGCCGGCAAAGACTCCATTCGACTCTGCCGGCGCGCATCATGCTCAGTTTTTTTCGTAGGCCGCTGCCGAAGGAAGCGCCGCTGGCCGAGCCGTATCGCCTTTCACGAAACGGTCAATCTTTGCCTTGAAGTCACTCCAATTGAGCAACGGATAAACGTTGTTCGATTTGGCTTGCTGATCGAATTCGGCCTGCAGCTCCTTAAGCTTGGCGGGGTTCTTGTCGGCCAGATTGATCCGCTCGTTGAAGTCAGCGTTCAAGTCGTAAAGCTCCCATTTGTCCTTGCCGGCATTATTCGGCAGGTTGGTAGGCGCCGGGTAGGTCGAGAAAATATCCGGATAATCCGGCCGGTATTCGAAGCTGGCTTTCCAGCCATCCTTCACGATCGCGCCATTGCCGGCGATGAAATAATATTGCTCGGTATGGCGGTTCGCCGCTTTGGCGTTGCGGAATGCATAAGCCAGGCTTGTGCCCTGAACTGGCGTCTGCTTGACGTTGCGAACTTCGGTGGGCGCAGCCGCGCCGGTGATTTCCAACGTAGTCGGCAACAGATCAATCACGTGACCATATTGGGTGCGCACGCCGGTGGTCTTTTGAAGACCCTTCGGCCAGGACACGATCAACGGATTGCGGGTGCCGCCCTCGGCATTGGCGTTTGAGTTCCAGTTCCGGAACGGCGTGTTGGTCGCTTGCGCCCAGCCGAGCGGATAGTTGGAATAGGTCTTTGGCCTGCCGATCTCGTCGATCCGCGACAGCAATTCGGAGATCTGTCCCTTGTCGTCTTTGGTCGGCGCAGCGAGTTCGGGACGAATGGTCCCGTTATTGCCGCCTTCCTTGCTGCCGCCATTGTCGCCGATGACGACGAAGAAGGCGGTGTTCTCATATTGCTTGGTCGCCTTCAGATGATCGACCAGCCGGCCGATCTCCGCATCGGTATAGGCGAGATAGCCCGCATAGACCTCCATGAACCGGGCG
>JBEVJO010000150.1:0-10454 GCA_040510175.1 Caulobacterales bacterium | reverse complement strand
ACGAAGTCGACGCCCTGGTTGAGGGTGATCCAGAAGCGGGTCATGCGCGGGTCGGTGATGGGGAACTCCGTGGCGCCCTTGTCGATCAGCTTGCGGAACAGGGGCACGACCGAGCCGCGCGATCCGACGACATTGCCGTAGCGCACAACGGAAAAACGCGTGCCGACATCGCCGGCCAGCGCATTGGCGGCCTGGAAAATCTTGTCCGACGCCAGTTTCGAGGCGCCATAAAGGTTGGCGGGGTTCGCCGCTTTGTCGGTGGAGAGGGCGACGACCCGCTTGACCCCGCGCCGGATGGCGGCGTTGACGACATTCTCGGCGCCGAAGACATTGGTCTTGATGCACTCGAACGGATTATACTCGGCGATCGTCACGTGCTTCAGCGCCGCTGCGTGCACGACGTAATCGACGTCGCGCATCGCCATTTCCAGGCGCGGCAGATCGCGCACATCGCCGATGAAATAGCGCAGGAACGGATATTTGGAGCGCGGAAATTCCTGCTCCATTTCGTATTGCTTGAGTTCGTCGCGCGAAAAAACGATTAGCTTTTTCGGGGTATAGGCGGCGGAGACTTCCTGCACGAAGCGTTTGCCGAAAGATCCGGTCGCGCCGGTGATCAACACCGTCTTGTCGTTCAGATCGATGCGCGGTTCTGAAAAGTCCCGCTCCAGAAACAGACGATCCGTTGCGTCTCCGAACTGATCGGAAGAGGCGCTGCGGGCGGACGGGGCATTGATCATTTTTTGATCTCCAACACAGCTGCAAAGTGCAGGAATCGTGGTTAACAAAACCTCTGTGTAGGAAGATTTTGCCGGTTTTCCTTATGGTTAAGCGCGCATTAACGATTCGCGACGGATTCTGCGCGGGCATAAGGAGCAGAATGCTATGCACCCGGCGGCTAAAGCTATTTTGGCGGAATCGTGCGCCGTTCTGGACGGCCGCGCGGCCTATCCCGAAAACGCGCGCACAGATGCGTTCGGTTACGGCCGGAGCGAACGTTGCGTGGAAGGGCCCTGGGCGGCGTCCTGGCTGCGGGATCGCTCGAAAATTCTCGACATCGGCTATGCGCTGTCCAGCCTGGATTATCTCGGGCTGCTGCTGGAGCTGAAGCGGCGCGGAACCGCCATCACCGGCGTGGACATTATCCGGCCGGAGCGCGTCGCAACGCGCTATCCGGCTGAATGGCGCGCCGATGTTCTGGCCACGCCTTATCTCGAGGGCGACATCCGCACGCTGGATTTGCCCGTTGCCGCCTTCGATGCGGTCGCTTGTATTTCCACCATCGAGCATGTCGGCTTCGACATTCCCTCAGACCGGCCCGATACCGCTTTTGCGCGCTGGGAAAAGCCAGGCGATGTACCGCAAAAGCGCGATCCGAATGCTGCACGCGATGTGATGGCGGCGATCGCGCGCGCTTTGGCGCCGGATGGAATCGCGGTGATCACCACGCCGATGGGCAAAGGCGGACCATGCCTGGTGCAGGACTCGCTCGGCCTTTGGACCAAGCAGCAGGAGGCGGACGCCGCGGGCTGGAACGAGATCATTCAAGCCGCGGGCTTTGAAATATTGGGTCAACGCTTCTTCTTGAATACCTGGGACGGCGGCTGGCTGGAAGTCGATGGCCCGGCCGATTTGACGGATGTCACCGCCGATGGCCGGCCGCACGCGGCGGGCGCGGCGCTTTGCGCTTTGCGGCGCGTCGGGAGCTGATGGATGGAGGCGGTGTCCGTCATCATCATCGCCAAGAACGAAGAGCAGCGCATTGGCCGGGCGCTGGATTGCGTTTTAGCCTGGAATCCAGCCGAATTGATCGTGGTGGATGGTCTTTCGCACGATCGCACTGTCGAGATCGCACGCGCCAAGGGCGCGCAGGTGCTGACGGGGGGACGCGGCGTGGCGGGCGACCGGCAGATCGGCATCGATGCGGCGAAGCACGATTTGATTTGCTTGATTGACGCGGATCATCGCCCCACACCGGATGATCTGGGTAAATTGCTGCGCGACATGGACGAGTTCCAGTTCGACGCGGTGCAGGCGCAAGTCGCCATCGAGGAAACCGGCTTTTGGACGCGCGCTGAAAACGAAGCGTTTGAAGTCTTCCATCACGTTCCAGGGCCGCGCTCCATGATGGGGACGGCGCCGGCTTTGTATAGAAAATCCGTTTTTGAAATCGCGCGCTTTGACGAACAGCGTCCCGGCGTTTCCGACGACGCCGATCTGTTTTACCGCCTGCATAAATCCGGTCTGGCTTGGTTCGGCATCGGCCGCACCAAGATCTATCAAGAGCATCACGCGAACGCGGCGGACTATTACGCGAAGTTCAAATTCTATGGCCGCCGCGATGCAGGTTTTTGCTTGAAGCATCCACAGCGCGCCTGGTCGATGTTTCTGCACTTGATGGTGACCTATCCGATCCTCCGCCCAGCGCGCGCGCTTGCGCGCGGCAAGTGGCGCGGCGCCTTGTATCTGTGGTTTTGCGGCGGCGTGCGTTTGTCCGCGATGTTTGGCCGTTTATTGGGTGAGGCGTTCAAGCCGAAATCCCGCGCAAGCGAGACGGCGGCCGCATGAGCCTTGCGGTCATCATCCAGGCGCGTCTGACCTCTACCCGTTTGCCGGGTAAGGTGCTGAAGGAGATCAGCGGCGCCACCGCGCTGCAGCGGTGTCTCGACCGTTGCCGCCGTATTCCTGGCATGGATGCGCTGATCGTCGCCGTGCCGGATACGGAACAAGACGAGCCAGTCGCCACCGAAGCCTTGCGCTGCGGTGCGGCCGTGGTGCGCGGCCATGCAACGGATGTGCTCAATCGCTACGCCAAGGCGGCGCGCGCGGCGCAGGCCGATATCGTGATGCGCGTTACGTCGGATTGCCCGCTGATCGATCCGGGCATTTGCGGCCGCGTGCTGGAATTGTTTGAGCGCTCCGGCGCCGATTACGCCAGCAACAATATGCCGGCGCGCTTTCCGCATGGTTTGGATTGCGAAGTGTTCAAAGCCGATCTGTTGCTGCGCGCCGATCTGGAAGCCAAGCATCCGTATGAGCGCGAGCATGTGACGCCGTGGCTGCGCAAGAACCGCGATCTGGTGCATGCCTGTTTGCTGGGACCGGGGCGTGGGCTGGAAAGCATGCGCTGGACGTTGGACCACGCCGAGGATCTGGAATTCTTCCGCGCATTATTCCGCGCGTTCGGGCCGCGCGCGCCTTTGGCGTCGGCGGCGGAGCTGGCGGCCTTCTGCTTGCGGCGGCAAGATCTGCTGAACATCAATAATCGCTATGTGGATCATTCGCGTCTCGCAGCGACTGACCGCGCCGAAATCGAAACCGCGCCGCAGCCGCTGCAATTGGCTGCTTGATATGACATGGCTTGTTCTGGGCGCGACGGGGCTTCTAGGGCCGGCGGTGGTCAAGGCCATCCGCGCGCGCAATGAGCGCGTCATTACCGCCGCGCGCAAAAAGGCCGACATGAATTTCGATATCAGCGATGTCGCCGCACTGAGCGATGCCTTGCGCGAATGCAACCCAACCGCCGTGTTCAATTGCGCGGCTTTGGCGGACCTTGCCGGGTGCGAGACCGATCCGCTGGGCGCCTATGGCGCCAATGCCCGGCCGTTGTCGGTGCTGGCGGCGTGGAGCAAGACGGTCAAAAAGCCTTTTGTGCATGTCTCCACCGATTGCTTTTTCAGGGGCGAAGGCGATGCGCTGCATGATGAACACGCGCCTGTCACATTGTTGCACGAATATGCGCGTACAAAGTTTGCAGGCGAGGCGTTCGCGCTGACAGCGCCGCGCGGCCTCGTGTTGCGCACCAATTTGCTCGGCGCCAAAAAAGGCTTTGCGCGCTTTGTGCTCGACAGTTTGAGGGAGAAAAAGCCGGCGAGCTTCTTCACCGACTTTTACACCTCGCCCTTGCACATAGATGCATTCGCGGCGGCGGCATTGGACTTGGCGCAGAAAAAAGCCACTGGCCTCGTCAATCTCGGCGCGCGCGGCGCCGCTTCCAAAGCCGATTTGGCGCGGGGGTTGGCGTTGCGCGCCGGACTGGATTTTTCCAAGGCGCAATTGGGTTCGGTCGCGGCGTTGTCGCCGCGCCGGGCCGAAAGCCTGGGACTGGATGTGCGCAAAGCAGAAAACTTGCTCGGCTATGCCTTGCCGAGTTGGGAGCAGAGCTTAGATTCTGTATTAGCGGAGGGCGCGTAATGCAGTGGGCGCATTCTCTTTCCATCGGCGGACGTCGCATCGCGACGCACGCACCGTCTTACTTCATCGCCGACGTCGCCAGTTCGCATGACGGCGATCTGGAGCGCGCGAAAGCGCTGATCTGGCTCGCCAAGGAATCCGGCGCCGATTGCGCCAAGTTCCAGCATTTCCTGGCCAAGGACATTGTTTCCGATCGCGGCTTCAAGTCTTTGGGCGAACAGAGCGCGCATCAGGCGTCCTGGAAAAAATCTGTCTATGAGGTGTTCCAGCAATGTGAGACGCCGCGCGACTGGACGGATGCATTGGTCGCCGAATGCGCCAAGGCGAATATCGATTTCATGACCACGCCTTACGATCGCGCTGCGGTCGAATTGACGGCGCCCAAACTGCACGCCTTCAAAATCGGTTCGGGCGACGTCACCTGGACCGAATTCATCACCTTCATCGCGCAACAGCAAAAGCCTGTTCTACTGGCGGTCGGCGCGTCGGATATGGTTGAGACGGAACGCGCGGTGGCGGCGGCTTTGAGCGTCAATCCGCAGCTTTGCCTGATGCAGTGCAACACGAACTACACCGGCAGCGCCGCGAATTTCAGTCACGTGAATCTCAACGTGCTGCGCACCTTTGCGGCTCGCTGGCCGGGACTGATCCTGGGCCTGTCGGATCACACGCCGGGCCATGCGGCCGTGCTGGGCGCCATCGCGCTCGGCGCGCGCGTGCTCGAAAAGCACTTCACCGATGATAATAATCGCGAGGGACCGGATCACGGCTTTTCGCTGAACCCAAAAACCTGGCGCGATATGATCGACCGCTCGCGCGAATTGGAAGCGGCTTTGGGCGATGGCGTGAAACGCCTGGAATCCAATGAAAGACAATCCGCGGTGGTGCAGCGGCGGGCTTTGCGTTTCGTGCGCGACATGAAAGCGGGCGAGGCGATTACGGCGGCCGATCTTGAGCCTTTGCGGCCGTGCCCCAAAGGCGCCTTTGAGCCGTGGATGCTGGACCAAGCGGTTGGCAAGGCTTTGAGGCGCGCTGTGACGCGCGGCGATGCTGTGATTGCGGATATGTTGGGGTGAGCGGCATGCTAAAAGGCCAACACACGCAACTCCGCGCCATTGAGCCGCGAGATCTCGAACCGCTTCGACTCTGGCGCAACAAACCGGACTTCCGCCGCTACTTCCGTGAGTACCGGGAAATCTCCGCCGAAATGCAGGAGGCGTGGTACCGCAACAGCGTGCTGAACGATCCACGCACACGCATGTTCGCCATTGACGATTTGAATGGACGTCTGCTCGGCGCTTGCGGGTTGTGTTACATCGACCCCATCAATCGTAACGCCGATTTTTCCATCTATCTCGGCGCCGATGATCTCTACATCGACGACGTGCTGGCGCCGGATGCGGGCCGCACGCTGATCCGCTACGGCTTCGAAGAATTGAACCTGCACCGCATCTGGGCCGAGATTTATGATTTCGACCTGCCCAAACAGACGCTGCTGCCGGCGCTGGGTTTTGCGCAGGAAGGCCGCCACCGTCAGACGCACTGGTCCGAAGGGCGCTGGTGCGATTCGCTGTTTTACGGATTGCTGTCGAGCGCGCCCTAAAAACCGCAGAATTCCTGTGAATTCACACAATTTACGCGTGTATTTTTGACGCGGGTCAATGCCGCTCCATGGCACAAAATGTATCCAAGTAAGGCCAATTGCGCTGGATGGAGTTTGTCATGGCCGAGGCGCGTGCATTGTTGACGGACGTTGTGCGCCGCGTTTCCCCAATCGCGCCGCTGCGCTGGATGGGGCAGGGTTGGAGCGATCTTTCGCAGGCGCCTTTTGCCTTTCTGATCTACGGCTTGCTGGCGTTTCTTGTTGGGCTGTCATTTTCGGACGCTTTGGCGGAGCGCACCGAAAACCCATGGGCGCTGCCTTTGACCTGCCTGATGGTGTTCGCCGCGCCGATGTTTCTCTTGGGCCTTTATGAAGCGGGGCGCTTGATCGACAGCGGTCAGCGCCCGACGCTGGGCTTGATGTTGTTTGTCCAGGGCGCCGCGCGCATAGACGTGCTTCTCCTGGGCTGCGCCTCTGTGTTTTTATATCTAGTGGCGGCTGGGATCGCGCCTCTGTTTCAACACTTCATGCCGTTCGAAGTCGTCTGTGCGGTGGCGCTGGCGTTTGTGGCCGCCTGCATCGCTTTTGTCGCCACGCCGATGATGCTGGATGCGCGGCGAGACATCGCCAGTGTGGCGCGGGCGAGTTTTGTCGTGGCGTCTAAAAACCTTGTCCCGCTGAGCGTCTGGTTGGGCGTGGTCGTGGCTTTGTCTGTCGTCACGCTGGCGAGCGATTACATCGCTCTGGTCATCATATTCCCATGGCTGGGTTTAGCTGGATGGCGCGCCTATCGCGAATTGTCAGGGGCGGCGCTCTAAAATGCCCACTTTATGGGGTAACCGGCGCTTCATCCAGGAAGGCGCAGAAATAGGCGGCGGACGTATCGCCCCGCGGCAGGTGCGCGGCGCAGCTCTTTTCGTCCAGGAACGGACCATTGACGATCCAGCTGAGGCTGGTTGCGTCCGCTTTGCCGTACCAGCCGGGGGCGCTCCAGACCCAATCATCGGCAGGCTGATCGCCGACAAACACCATCGCCAGCGCTATAAAAGGAAAAGCGACAAGGGACTTCAGCATCTAGCCCTCCCATACCGACAAACAGCCTCAAGTGATTTGCGCTGATTGAAAAGCCGGTTTTTCTGTTCGCTTGGGGAGAAGCGCTGTGTTTTCACCATGCACCGCGCTTGGGCATGCGCGCAAGGCGCCGCGCGCTTAATCGCCAAAACGTGTTCTTTGTTCTCAATAGACAGACGATCCGGTGCGCTGCACGGAACCACGCAACGCTTCGCGCCTTATACCATGTTGGTGTCTCTCCTTGTCCCCGAGGCTTATTTGTCGGCACAATTTAAAGAAGACACGCGACTGGCCATTTTGGCGGAGCACGCGGCTGAAGGCCTCCAAGACGATGAGGCTTTGCAGGCGCTGACCAGATTCGGCGCTAATTTGTGCGAGACGCCGATTTGCCTGGTGAGTCTGGTTGAGGCGGACCGGCAGTGCTTCATTGGCCGCGCTGGGCTGGACGCCACTGAAACGGGCCGCGACGTCTCCTTTTGCCAGTTCGCCATGCTGGGCGACGACATCATGGTGGTGCCGGATGCGCAAGCCGATGTGCGCTTTTCGCAAAATGCTTTGGTGTTGGGCGCGCCCGGCATTCGCTTCTATGCCGGCGCCCCGCTACGCTCCGAAGAAGGGGCGGCGCTGGGCGCGCTTTGCGTCATTGACCGCGCGCCACGATCCGGCCTTTCCAAATTGCAGCATCAAGGTTTGATTGTCCTCGCGCGGCAGGTGTCGGCGGTGTTGCAGGCGCGGCGGCGGCAAATGACGAGCGACCGCAGCGAAGTGGCGCTGGAGGCCGCCTTGACAGAGCGTTCCAGCAGCTTCCGCGTTCTCGCCGACGCGATGCCGCAAATGGTGTGGTCGACGACTGCAAACGGCTGTGTGGATTATTTCAACGCGCGCTGGTTTGAGTTTACGGGCGCTGCGCTCGGCTCGACAAATGGCGAAGCCTGGACGGCGATGATTCATCCCGAGCAGCGCGAACAGGCCGCTGCGCGCTGGCGTCGGTCGGTTGAAACCGGCGAGCCTTACGAGATCGAATATCGGCTGCAGTACAATGACGGCGATTATCGTTGGGCGTTGGCGCGCGCGCTGCCGATGTTAGATTCGGCCGGAAAAATCGTGCGCTGGTATGGCACCTGCACAGACATCCACGAGCATAAAAAGCTGTTGGAGGAGCGTCAGGTCGTCAGTCAGGAGCTGAGCCACCGGATCAAGAATATCTTCTCCATCATCGCCGGCATGATCAGTCTGTCCGCGCGGCGCCATCCCCACACAAAAGATGTGGCAGAGAGCTTGCGCGATCGTGTCGTGTCCTTGGGGCGGGCGCACGACTTCGTACGGCCGCATTCGTCGGCGTCCGTGCCCAAAGCATCGCCGGATGGGCTGCACGGCATGCTGCGCCAGATCTTCGAGCCTTACGACAACGAAGGCGGACCGCGCATCGTTATCCTGGGCGACAATCCCGACATCGACGATCGCGCCACAACGCCGCTGGCGTTGATGTTCCACGAACTGGCGACGAACGCGGCCAAGTACGGCGCGCTTTCCGCGGACGGGGGATCGGTGTCGCTGTCGGTGCTGCGAGATGGCGGTCAATTCGTCTTTGAGTGGCGCGAGAATGACGGCCCACCAATCGCATCGGCGCCTGAGTCGCTCGGCTTTGGATCCCAATTGATCGAACTGAGCGCCGTGCGCCAACTGGGCGGCAAGGTCGAGCGCGACTGGGCCAAGGATGGGTTGCGGCTGAAGGTGGTCGCGCCCGGCGCGTCGCTTATGCGGGCTGCGTAGACCAGTCAAACAGAACGAGTTCGCGAGCATCCGCGCGCGGCAGCGAGTCGGCGGACTCGCCGGACGCCAGCGCCGCCGCGAGCAGGATCGTTTCTTCGCGGAAGGGCTTTTGGACCACGCCGATGGCGTCGCGCGCGGGCGGTGCGATTTGCGACGGGTTTGCGGTGACATAAACGATCTTCATGCCGAATTGCTCGGCGAGCGCGCGGGCGATGCGCGGCCCCGTCGGGCCGTCGCGCAAATTCACGTCGACAAAAGCGATTCGCGCCTTGGGCGCGGCCGCCATGGCTTCTTCGCTGTCCGCGGCGATGCCTGCGACTTCGTAGCCCTCGGCCTCCAAAATGCGTTCAAGGTCGATCGCCAGGAAGATCTCGTCTTCAACTATTAAGACTGACTTCGTCAAAATCATCATCCCGCATAAGTCTGCGATAGCAAAAGGCGCGACGATTCATTTTGTTCCGGAAACGATGCCCCCAAAGCGGCGCTTTTTGAGCGCGCTTCGGTAACACCTCAGCAATATTTGGAAATCAGCTCTTCGAAAAAAGCGTCTGCCAGGGTTTGGAAGTCGTCGGCGCTCAGTTTGATCGGCTCACCGATCCGCAACTTCAGCACCGCACGCGCCGGATCGTATTTCACCGTCGAATCCGCCTGCAGCGTGTCGTGACCGGCGACGATGCTGTCGCAGAGCATCCGCACCTCGTTGAGGGGATTGCCGTCCTTGCGCTCCAGGCCGCGGGCGCGGTGCACGAAGCAACGGTCCAGCGCCAGCAGCATTTGCTTGTAAAAACCCTGTTCAAACTGAAGGGCGGCGTTGTTCAGGGTTCGGTCCGCTTCGCCCGAACGCGCTGCGGCGAGCAGCTTCCGATAGGCGGTCAGCTGCTGGTCGATCTGCCGGCGGCAGGCCTGAATCTGGGCTTTGTCGTAGGAGTTGACGGCGAGCATTGATGTCCTTTCGCCTTAAAGGCCTGCTTTTGTCCCAGGCGGAGCCGTCATGGCCGCCAGAGCCTTATGCCAAGTTGGGGCGGTGTCGAGTTCAAAATCGCTGGTTGCGTAACCAGAATCGGTCTCGGGCGGATAGGCTAATCACAAAAGTTATCCCCAAGCATCCGCCATATTGTCATGAACATGTGCATGAGATTAGGCCCGACTCTCTGTACGGGCTCACTTGCGGCGGGGATTATGTTCCGGCCGATCCTTCACGCCTTAAGGAGACCCCATGGCTCTCGAAGACAATCCGAATTACGTGCACGCAGAATTTGAGTACAGCGTGACCGGCGGCGCAGGCCGCTCGGTGCTGGTTGTTTATACCGATCTTGATTTGGACCCAGCCGCTGGGACGAAGGGCGCGGTTGAAGCGCTGGTCGCCGCAGCCAAGGGCGCCGCTGGCGGCGCCGACATCCGCATCGTCAATGCGGGCGATGATGACGACGACTAGGTTTTGCGTTGAGTAAACATAGCCCGGCCCGCCTCCCTCTTGGGAGGCGGGCCGGTGCTGCTTCAAGGCTTGGGCGAAAAGCCTTGATTTAAATGGGTTTTAACGGCGAGCCATCTTAAGCCGGCTCTTTTGATTGAGCAGCGGCTGGAGGCCGACCACGAGGTCCGACGTGATCAGCTTGCGCTCTTTCACGTCGGCGACCCGCAAAACATCGATCTTGGTGGCGCCAAGGCGTTGCGCGGCGGCCCACATCTCACGGCCCTGCAAATCATCGCGGAGGTTGTCGGAATGACCGACATAAAGCGCCGCGGAAAACGGTCCGAAGTCTTGGGCGAATACGTAAATTCCAGCGCCGCCTGCGCTGCGGCCGGACACGTC
>JBEVJO010000149.1:0-3175 GCA_040510175.1 Caulobacterales bacterium | reverse complement strand
GTTCAAGCTCCGTTAGAGGAACCATATTGGGGCCGTCTGACGGCGCTTTATCGGGATCATGATGGGTTTCCATGAAGATCGCGGCCCCACCGATGGCCGCCGCCGCCCGCGCCAGCACTGGCACGAACCGCCGTTCGCCGCCGGACGTTTCGCCCTGGCCGCCGGGCTGTTGCACAGAATGCGTAGCGTCAAATACGACTGGGCACCCGGTCTCTGCCAGGATCGGCAGCGCACGCATGTCAGAAACGAGTGTGTTATAGCCAAAGCTGACGCCGCGCTCGCAGAGAAGAACATCTTTGGCGCCGCCAGCCACAAGCTTTGCAGCCACGTTTTTCATGTCCCACGGCGCCAGGAATTGACCCTTTTTGACGTTGATTGCTTTGCCGGTCGCCGCCGCTGCGAGTAGCAAATCGGTCTGGCGGCACAAGAAGGCTGGGATCTGCAGCATGTCTACCGCTGCGGCGATTTCGGCGCATTGCTCGGGCAAATGGATGTCGGTGATGACCGGCATTTTCAGGGTGTCGCGCACCTCGGAAAATATCTCCAAGGCTTGGCTCAGGCCTACGCCGCGAAAACTCTTCGAACTGGTCCGATTGGCTTTGTCGAAGGAGGATTTGTAGATCACGCCGACACCCAAGCGCTCGCCGATCTCCTTGACCGCAGAGGCCATCTCCAGTGCATGCTGGCGGCTTTCGATTGCACACGGCCCAAGGAGAAAAGCCAGTGGCAGCGTGTTGCCGATTTCAAGTCGACGGGCGCCGGCACTAAGTGAGACAACCGGATTGCTGCCCACGGCGTTCAGGGCCGAAGCGCCAGACTTCTTGAGATCGTCCGCCAAAATGCTCTCCTTTGGGCGCGCTCCGGCGCTGCCGAAATATTGGACCCGTATATAGGGGCTGGCGTGCAACGAAACAGGCTTTTCGACATCCTAATCCAGCCAGGGCCAACGCACGTATAATTTTAGAAATCGAGAGATCAGCTCCTAAGTGCCAGCTTCAACACAACAAATTCAATCGGGTACTGCGCTTTATTGGGCTCGCGATGATCTGCGTCTGGCGGACAATCCGGCGCTTTGCGCCGCCATCGATACAGGCAGGCCCGTAACTGCTCTATATATTCTGGACGAGACGACCAATGGACATTGGGCCCTCGGGGCAGCCTCTAAATGGTGGCTCCACCATAGCCTGCAATCGTTTGCCGCATCTCTGGCCAAGCTCAATATTCAACTGGTGCTCCGACGAGGAGACCCGGCAAAATTGGCGCCCGCCCTTGCGGCGGAATCCGGGGCCGCGCGCGTTTTCTGGAACCGCCGCTATGTTTCGGCTGAGCAAGCACTCGATGAAAAGATCAAATCCTCATTCAAGGACGCTGGCATTGAGGCGCGATCGTTTCGTGGGAATGTCTTGGCGGAGCCGTGGGAGATACTTACGGGCGCCAAGACGCCCTATAAGGTTTACTCCCCTTTTTGGCGCGAACTCCGGACACGGCTAAGTGACCTACAACCGCTTGCCGCGCCGGGCGTTGCGACGAAGGCGAAAAAGAGATTTCCATCGGATGCGCTGAAGGATTGGGCGCTAACGCCGAGCAAGCCCAATTGGGCGAAGGATTTTCCCGATTTTTGGACGCCCGGCGAGGTCGGCGCGCAAAAACGATTTTCCGATTTCATTGATCAGGATTTGGACAATTACGCGCGCGGCAGAGACATTCCAGGCGAAATCCACACGTCACACCTATCTCCCCATTTGCGGTTCGGCGAGATCAGTATCCGTCAAGCGATGAAAACAATTCTCGCATTGCGTGACGATGCGAATGCCGAAAAATTCGCATCCGAGCTCGGCTGGCGGGATTTTGCTTATTACCTGCTGCATCATTTTCCGAAGTTTCCTGATCACAATTGGCGCGGCGACTTTGATGCTTTTTCCTGGCGGAATGATCGAAAGCACCTGCGCGCCTGGCAGCAAGGAAAGACGGGCTACCCGCTCGTCGATGCCGGCATGCGTGAATTGTGGGCGACCGGCTACATGCACAACCGCGTTCGCATGGTGGCCGCGTCGTTTCTTATCAAACATCTCTTAATCGATTGGCGGCGCGGCGAGGAATGGTTCTGGGATACCCTGGTCGACGCCGACCTCGCCAACAACAGCGTCTCTTGGCAGTGGGTTGCGGGCTCTGGGGCTGATGCGGCGCCTTATTTTCGAATTTTTAATCCGGTGACTCAAGGTGAACGCTTTGATGCGGCTGGCGCCTATGTTCGCCGATGGATTCCTGAACTGGCGAAGCTTCCTGACCGGTACATTCAAGCGCCTTGGGCGGCGCCTGAAGAGGTGTTGGGCGCCGCCGGCGTCATGCTTGGAAAAAGCTACCCGGCGCCGATCGTCGATCACAAGCAGGCGCGCGAGCGCGCCCTCGGCGCGTTCCAGTCAATGTCTAAGTCTCGAAGTGTGGGGGTAACTGCGTGAAAATAGCGGTCATGGGATCAGGCATCGCTGGTCTAAGCGCTGCTTGGGCGCTGCGTAACACGCATGACGTCACCCTGTTTGAAGCTGATGCGCGTCTTGGCGGCCACGCCAACACCGTGTCGATTGATTATGATGGCGAGCGTCTGAGCGTCGACACTGGTTTCATTGTTTTTAACGAGCTTAATTATCCCCATCTAACGGCTTTTTTCGACCATCTGGGCGTCAGGACTCAAAAGGCGGATATGAGCTTCGCCTTTTCTGCGGGCGCTGGCCAGGAATGGTCGAGCAACGGTCTATCCGGATTGTTCGCTTGGCGTCGAAATCTTGCGCGGTTCGAGTTTCTATGTATGCTGACCGATATATTGCGGTTCAGTTTGCGTGCGCGCTCCGATTTAGTACGCAATCGAATTGGCTCCATGCCGCTCGATGAATATCTCGCGGGCTGCCGCATCGGAGAGGCGTTTCGCTCAAACTATCTGTTACCAATGGGATCGGCAATTTGGTCGACGCCGGCGGCAAAGTTGCTGCAGTATCCGGCGCAAAGTTTCCTCAAGTTCTTTGACAATCATCGCCTTTTGCATTTGTCCCGGCCCAAATGGCGATCCGTTGCCGGAGGGTCTCAGTGCTACGTTCAATGCGTCGCAGCTGATTTAGGTCAACGTGTCCGGCTAAATTGTCCGGTGCTTGGCGTAACGCGTATATATGATGGAGTCATG
>JBEVJO010000148.1:0-10105 GCA_040510175.1 Caulobacterales bacterium | reverse complement strand
CGCTTAGGAAAAACTGTCCACCGCATCCAAATCGTCCATCAGCGCGCCGATGCGCTTCAGCCATTCAAAAGTGAGGCCTTCCGGCTGCATCGCCGGCATGCCGTCGGCCGGGCAGAGCGTGATGGTCCAAAATGCGAGCGCGCTCATCGTCTGTTGCCGGCACAAAAGCATCGCCTCATCGAACGACGTTCGCGGCATGCCGAGCGATGCAGACTCATCCAGATAGATGCGAATGAGATCGTCGAGCCAGGCGCGGCGGTTCTCTACCGTCAATGACGTCGACAAAGCGTAGATGAGATCGCGGCTCCAATGCCCGATCGTAACGATCTGCCAGTCGGCCAACCCCATCTTGCCTTCATTGGTGACGTACCAATTCTTCAGGTGGACGTCGCAATGGTTGATCGTCTTGGGCAGTTTGCGATGGCGTTCCACGGACTCCGTGGTGAGCGGCCAAATCTCTTTCGCCCGCGCGAACAGTCGCGCCGGCAGTACCGATTCCGCCGCAGCGAAGCCGCGATCGCAGGACGTTCCGAAATCGGGCGAGACCTGCATCATGCGCGTCCACCAATCCGGCCATGTCAGATAGGGCAGTGCTGGCGTTCCAATGTCCGCGCTTTCGTAGAACCGGGCGTGCAGGCGCGCCAGCAGGCGGACCATTTGTTCGGCTTGGTCGCGCGACAGCACCGTGGTGTGGTCGTCGAAGAATGTCGCCTTGCCGGTAAGGTCGTGCATCATGACGATGTAATTGAACGTCTCGGGATCGAACGCGCCGTACAGACCCACCGGCGCTTCGATGTCGAGTCGGCTGCGAACCTTGCCGAAAAAATCAACCTCGCCCTGCGCCGTCCCGGTCGGGCCCAGAATGACTCGATTGCCCATGGATTCGGCGGCTTTACAGAAGACGGATGACGGCAGGCCGGCCGCGCTCCCCGCTGCGTTGTAGGTGATGGAAATCCGGCGCCGATTGGAAGAGCCGTCATTCTTCGGACCGAGTTCGAAACCCGTCACCTTCGCGTCCCGAGCGTCCTTGCAAAGAATGGCGCTGAGCCACTCTGGCGTGATCAGTTCGTAGCGCGTCGGCACGTCGCCGAGCTTGACGGCTTTTTTCGGATTGGCTTGGTCGGCGTCATACGCCCGCTTGACGCGGTCTTTTGCAGTTTCCATCTCAATTTCCCTATCAGATTATTTGCCGCACGAAAGCAACGCCCTACAGCGCGATTTCTAATCTATTTTCTTCGGTAGGTCCAAATCAGGCGTCGGTTCGGCGCCGGTCACCACAATGCCCTGGCCGAGTTTGGATTTCCGTAATCCGTAGGCGAAGTAAATTGCAATGCCGGCGATCAAATAGATCACGAAGAAGTTGCGCGTGGCGTCATGCGCCATCAGCGACATCAACAGGAACAAGCACATCAAGGCACCGAGAATCGGCACGGCTGGAAACAAGGGCGTCTTGAACGGCCGCACCAGATTGGGCCGGGCGTAGCGCAAGTAAAGAACCGTCGCGCAGACGATTGCGAACGCCAAAAGTGAGCCGACATTTGTGAGGTTCGCCAGAGCATCCAAAGACATAAAGCCTGCGAACGCCGCCGCGATGATCCCCACGACGATCGTGTTCACCCAAGGCGTCTTGAATTTTGGATGGACGCTGGCGAACACGCCGGGCAGGAGGCCGTCGCGCGCCATGGTGTAGAAGATGCGCGTCTGACCGTAGAGCAGCACCAGCATCACCGAGGACAAACCCGCGATCGCGCCGATCTTCACCAGAATCGCGAACCAGGGCATGCCCATTTGGTCCGCCGCCATGGCGATCGGGGCAGGCGTGTCCAATTGCGCGTAAGGCACGATGCCGACCAGCACCCCCGCCGTCAGAATATAAAGCGCCGTGCAGATCAGCAGCGAGCCCAGAATGCCGATCGGCATATCCTTGGCCGGGTTCTTGGATTCCGCGCCGGCGGTGGAGACCGCTTCGAAACCGATATAAGCGAAGAAAATTGTCGCGGCGCCCGCGATCAGGCCGCCTATGCCGTATTTGGCGTCATTCTGGCCCATCATCACGTCGCCCATGGCGCGCCAGATCTGGCCCCACAAGCTCATATCCGAGCCGGCTGGCGGCGCCGGATCCTGCGGCGGGATCATCGGACTCCACAATTCGGGTTTCACGAAAAACGCGCCCATGGCGATGAAGGCGATCACCACCGTCAGCTTGATGAAAACCACCACATTGTTGACGGTTGCGGACTCCGAAACGCCAACCACCAGCAGCCAGGTGACGGCGCCGATGGCGACCAGCGCCGGCAAATTCATCACGCCGGTCGCGATCACTGCGCCGGCGGCGTCTTTCACGTCGACGCCGGGCGCCGCCGTCAGTTCCGGCGGAAAGGGGATATGGAAATTGTGCAGGAGGCTGATCAGATAGCCCGACCAGCCGACCGCGACGGTGGACGCCGCGAGGCCATATTCCAGCATCAGCAACAGGCCCATCACCCAGGCCACGATCTCGCCCATCGAGGCGTAGGAATAGGAATAGGCGGAGCCCGAGACCGGAATGGCGGAGGCGAGTTCGGCGTAGCAGAGCGCCACGAAGGTGCACAAAAGGCCGGTGATGACGAAAGAGATGACGATGCCGGGGCCGGCGAAGTTCGCCGCCGCGCGGCCCGTCAGCACGAAAATCCCGGTGCCGATAATGCAGCCGATGCCCAGAAGCACGAGGTTCAACGCGCCCAGCGTGCGTTTCAACTCGCCATGTTCATGCTCGGCGTGCATTTGCTCGACCGACTTACGCAGGAACAGGCGGGCTACGCCCGTGGCGCGCGGCGCTCCCGTGATGCTGTCCGACATGAATCATCCCCTCGTGACGCCCAAAGGCAGGGCAGCCTTGTAGGTTCGCTTCCCTTCGTCAATCGACTTCGTGCGGCAGCGGCGCTCTGCGCCGCCTGCCATCGCAGACTAACCCTTAAGCCGCCTTCCAGCGGCCTGAATTAGGGCCTTGGATGAGTGCTTATCCACAGGCGGCGGAGCTGCGTATGCGTTTCAGGATTTTCGCTTTGCTGTCGACGGCTTTGCTTGCTTTGGGCTGCGCCAGCGCGCCGAAGAATGACTTCGACCCCTTCGCGCTGGAAATCGAGGCTGGGCGCTGGGGCGTTATGAATGCGCAGAGCGCGGCCATTATCGCTGATCTGCCGCCCTCGGCGCATCCTCTGGATGAGACTGACATCGGCCGGCGCGCCGCCTTGGCGGCCGAACTCCGTCAGAGCACCCTGGAATTCGCACGCCTCAAGTCTTGGGCTTGCCGGGACGAAAAGCTCAGCAAGGCGACGTGCGCCGAAGATTTCTCGCCGGCCTGGATCGGACGCAAAGAGACTGCGCCGCCATCCTGGGCGGAATTGCAGAAACGCTCGGATGCGGTGGGCGCCGCCGTGATGCCGATGTGGGATGAGCTTTGCGCGCAAGCCAAAGCAAAGGCGCCGAACGAAGAACCGGGCATGATCTGCCCGATGGAATAGCCGAAAGGTTTAGAGGACGCGTGCGAGCGTCATGGCGCCAATCACCAGATAGCCGATGCATTGGATCGCAAAGGCGGCGAAGCGCACGCCGACAGCGGCGCCCGAGCCGGACACGATGTGCACGCTGCTCTGCAGCAAGCGTGCGATCAGGATGATGAAGCAGGCGACGCCGAAATTCGTATCGGAAATGCCGGCCGCCAAGCCACAGACCGCCAAAGCGGCGAATACGACCAGATTCTCCACGCAATTGGCGTGGGCGCGGTTCAAACGCCAATAAGCTGGGGAGCCATGCGCATCGCCGGGCGTAAAGTCCGTGGTGCGGGCTTGACCCGACATCACCAGGACCATGCGCCAAATCGGGACGGCGAAGGCCAGGATCGCAGTCCACAAGGCGAAAATCACGACGGCAATGATGGGCGTTTCGGCGGCGTTAATCGGCATAAGTCCCTCTTCTGGCGTTCGCCTCTGCAGGGATGGCGCCAAAGGTATTAAGCCCAATTTACGTTAACGCTGCGTGGAGGGCGCTTATTTCTTATGGGCGGGCTTTTTTCGTATTGGCGCGGCGCGTGTCTTGACGGCTTTAAGCGTTGATTTGACTTGGATGATATTTTGCGGGTCTTCACAAGCGCGCCAGAACAGCCAGGCCGCCAAACTACGGTACGGCCGCCAAGCCTCGCCGATCTCGAGCAGCGCCTTTGGCGAGGGCATCTCCACGCCATAGGCCATCGCATAGCCCTTGCGCACGCCCAGGTCATCGATCGGCCAAACGTCGGGCCGGCCCAGCGTAAACATCAGAAACATCTCGACCGACCACTTGCCGATGCCGCGCACGGCGACGAGCCGGGCGATAATTTCGTCATCGGGCAGATGATCAATTTCACCAGCCTTGGGGATGGCGCCGTCCAGCGTCTTACGGGCGATGTCCAGAATGGCGAGCGTCTTGTTTCCTGAAAGTCCGGCGCTCCGCAGTAAGGAAGGGTCTATAAGCAGGATTTGCTCCGGCGTCGGAAAGGGCGGCGGAAACAACGCCAGCACGCGGCCCAGGATCGTCTCCGCCGCTTTGCCGGAGAGCTGCTGGAACACCACCGAGCGCAAGAGTGCATGATACGGCTCGACGCCGGGCTTATGCACCATTGGGCAGGGCCCGTGTTTTTTGATCAGCGCCCGCATGATCGGGTCTTTGCGACTCAGCGCTTTGTGGCCGAGCGGATCCGGAATCGAGGTCATTTGAGACCCTAAACGCGGTCTTTGCGCATGCGCAGGTGCAAATTTGGCAGGCGAAAAGCCGCGCGCGGCCTGGGCGGCGTCAAATGGGCGTCCTTTTTCCAGAAGAACACCAGGAACAGGCTGCCGATCGTCAGGATCAGCAAGCCAATATGCAAAAACAACGTCGTTGCGAGGAGCAGCGGATCATTGGTCAGCTTGAGCAGCGCCGCGGCGGGCGCGGAAAGGCTCGCGGGCGGCATGGCTTGAAGCGCCATCGTCGCCGAATCCCACATGCGCGTCTGCACGCCGATAAAGCCGACATACATCAACATCCCCACGCCATAGATAATTGCGGCGAAGATCTTCATCTGCAGGCGCGCTTCGTTGAGGAAGTAAAACACGGCCGCCGCCAGTGCGAAATTGATCGTGATCACCTGCGCGAACAGGCTCGCCACCTGTTCGATGGCGTTTTGGGCCAGGCTCAGAAGTTCGGCTTCGCTCATATTGTGTCCCCGCCGGCTGACATTGCGTTCAACCACAGGCTTGCGCAAGCGAAGCGCCTTTTAGACGAGAGTCGTATCCCGAACGGTCACATGCAGCAGCAAAGTCAGGACCGCGAAGCCCGCGGCTAACAGCAATCCCGCCGTTCGGTTCGACTTGAACAGCTGGAGCGCAAGCGCCGGATCGCCTGGCTTCAGCGTTTTGACCTGCCAGAAACAATGCGCGGCGAATGGCGCAACCGCCAAGGCGCTCAACGGCTCTTGCGTTTTCAGGATCGCGGCGCCCGCCGCCAGCACAACGGCGAGACCATAAAACGCCGCGACGCCGTCAACAACATTGCCACCCAGACGCCTGGCGCTTGAGCGCACGCCGACCAGCGCGTCATCCTCGATGTCCTGCAAAGCGTAGATCGTGTCGTAGCCGATCGTCCAAAGGATGGCCGCGCCATAAAGACAAAAGGTCCAGACATCGAGGCGCCATTCCGCGGCGGGGCCGGCGATCAGCGGGCCGTAGCCGAAGGCCAAGCCCAGAAACACCTGCGGCCACCAAGTGATGCGCTTCATAAACGGGTAAATCGCCACCAGGGGGATTGAAAACAAAGCAGCGATCTGCGCGGCGCCCGGCAAAGCGAGGAGCACCAGCAGCCCGACACCGCAAAGCGCGAGCGTGAAGCGCCAAGCGTTTTTCAGGCTGATCGCGCCGGAGGCCACGGGTCGGCTGGCGGTGCGGGCGATCTTCTTGTCCAGATCTCGATCTACAATATCATTATAGGCGCAGCCGGCGCCGCGCATGGCGAGCGCCCCGATCCCAAACAGAACAAACAGGCTGACTTCGTCCGGACCAAAGCCCATCCCAGCGCGGCCGAGGGCCAAACCTTGCCAACAGGGCAAAACCAGCAGCCAAGCGCCGATTGGCCGGTCGAAACGGCCCAGCCGCAAATAAGGCTTGGCCCAAACGGGCGCCCACTTGTCGACCCAGTTGTTCGGGGCGGCGTCGGGCAGAGAGGTGGATTGCATGCGGTCGGCGCTCGATCAAATCTCGCGCCTGTCTGCTCGAATTATGCCGTTTCGCCAAGAGCCTCGGTCGGGAGCAAGGTGCCGACCATGGTCACGCCGGCGACGTTATGCTCCGCCATGATCGGGGCCATGGCGACCAGCACGTCATATTCCCGGAAATCCTTGCCCATTATCCTGACGGTTAGCGCGGTTGGTAGATGCGCGGTCAGTACATCGTCGAATGCTTCCGTCATGCGTCGCCGATCGCCGAGCGCCACGATATCGACCATACGCGTATTCCTCAGCGTTTCTTCATCGAACCCGGTCCAGAGCTGGGTCGTCTCGTCGCTATAGGTGAACCTGCCGCGCGAATCCGTCCGGGCGTGGGCTGTTTGCGGATGGCGATCAATGGAAGTCTTGATGCTTTCGGCCAGCGCCATTTCACTGCGGAGCTGCTTCAGTTCAGACACGTTAGTATGCAACAGCACCACGCCGCGCGGGTCCGGGTAAATTTTGGTCGATAAGTGCAGTCCATGAAAAACTTGGCTGGCGAATTCGATTCGGTCGGCTTGCCGAGTCACCATCACGCGCCGGATTTTTTCCATCAACAGAGCGGCTTTTTCCTCGGGAATGAAATCGTTGAAGGGCCGGCCAATAATCTGCTCGCGACTGACTCGCCACATGGCTTCAAGCCGGGCGTTGACCGCGACAATGGTAAGGTTTTCGTCCAGCACCACATAAGCATCGCTCATGTTCTCGACCAAAAGCGCGTAGGAACTGAGGATGTCCGAAGTCGGATCACTTCTGCTGATTGGCTTGGCGCTGGGCGCCGCCTTCGTTTCCGTGTGGGCGTCAATTGAAGTGAGCACTAGGCGGTCGCGCTTATGGTGCGTGATAAAGACGGGCGCCTGCAGCGCCTTTTCCTGCCAATAGCCGAAATTACGCACAAGCTCAGCTGCGCTCACCCGTTGCCTGTTCGGCATGGCGATCTCCTCCTTCCCGGTCCCCCGCACACGAAATTTTTTCTCGCGCGGTTGGTCGTCGCTCAAAGAGCATCTGACCGGTTGGAGCAATATTCGATCAACTGATTCTAAATTCGTGAAAGCTTTGGGCGTAGAGCCGCCCAAGACAACTCCAAGATTTTCGAATTTTGCGAAAACTACTTACAACCGAGAAGTAGAGTCATGGTGCTTTTGAGCGAAGTTTCCTCGAATCTTATTTTTTGTATATCCACTATACACAAATTACAGAATTTGCGTAACAAGAAAATCGTTATGCGACCCTTCTAAAACGTTTCCTGTGACCCAAAACTCGCCAAGCGAGCGTGGAACAGGAGGAAGGCGCAGTGAACTATTTTGGCCATATGGCTGACGATCTCACCGCCATGGAAATGGCTATCGACCTCTATGGCGATATTCCCAACGCAAAAGCGCTAAAGGCCGCGCTTCAGCGCGCATTCGTGGAAGCCTGTAAAGCGAGCCGTGCGCAGCGTTTGGCGCGGGAGGCGCTCGCGGCTCAATTGCCCCAAGAACCATCCGCCGCCGCGGAGAAGATTGCAAATCCGGTGCGGCGCGCTCAGGAACAATTGCGGCGCGCCGTTTCGTCCTAGTTCAAATGTGAGCGCAGCATCCACGCGGCTTTCTCGCTCGCAGTGACGCGCTGGACCATAAGGTCTTCGCTGGAATCGTCCCCGGCGTCCGCAGCGACCTTCAGAGTCGCGCGACAGGATTTTACGAGTTCCTCATTTCCCGTGGTCAAATTGACCAGCATCTGATCTTCAGTGAGCGCTGGATCATTATCGCCGGCGATTTGGGCGCGGTTCGCCAGATCGGCGTGGGTTGGCACCAGGGCGCCCAAGGCGCGGATGCGCTCGGCGATCAAATCCACTGCCGCCCAAAGCTCATTATATTGTGTCTCGAACAACAGATGCAGCGAACCGAAGCGCGGCCCCATCACGTTCCAATGGTAGCCGTGCGTCTTTTGATAGAGCGCGTAGGTATCGGCCAAAGCTTGCGACAACGATTCCGCGACGGCTTTGCGGTTTTTTTCGTTGATGCCGATATCGGTCTTCATGGCGTGCTCTTCCTCAAAGTGATGACGAAACGGCCAGAGGCCCAACGTTCATATTGGAACCAATTTAGAAGGATTCAAGCGAAAGCTTGGGACGAGCGCCCGCCTATAAACGCCCAGCCGCCGAGAAGTTTCCAAATTAGACCGCGCTTTACGCCGCTATTTCAAACTGGCGCAGAAGCGCTGAATGCGACCGCACGCGTCTTCTAGCAGATTGGTCGCCGTCGCGTACGAAATCCGGAAGCAGGGCGAAGAGCCGAACGCAGCGCCTTGCACCGCCGCCACGCCTTCGGCCGCGAGCAATTGCTTCACGAAGGTTTCGTCGTCGACGATCTTGACGCCGTCCGGCGTCGTCTTGCCGATTGCGCCTGCGCAGGACGGATAGACATAGAAGGCGCCTTCCGGCTTGGCGCAGGTAATTCCCGTCGCCTGGTTGAGCATGGACACCACCAGATCCCGGCGCTGCCGGAACACTTCGTTGTTCCTGGCGATGAAATCCTGCGGGCCGTTCAGCGCCTCGACTGCGGCCCATTGCGAAATCGCCGTGGGGTTGGAGGTCGATTGGCTCTGCAGGGTCGCCATGGCCTTGATGAGCGGCTCAGGCCCCGCGCCATAGCCGATGCGCCAGCCTGTCATGCAATAGGATTTGGAGACGCCGTTGAGCGTCAGCGTGCGGTCATAGAGTTTGGGCTCGACCTGCGCGATCGTGGTGAACTCGAAGCCGTCATAGACAAGGTGTTCGTAGATGTCGTCCGACAGCACCCAAACATGCGGATGGCGCACCAGCACATCGGCCAGCGCTTTCAATTCGGCGCGCGAATAGGCGGCGCCGGTTGGGTTCGACGGCGAATTGAAGATCAGCCATTTGGTCTTGGGCGTGATGGCGCGTTCAAGATCTGCGGGCGTCAGCTTGAAATTGTCTTCCAGCTTGGCTTCGACCACGACGGGCGTGCCGTCGGCCAACAAAACGATGTCGAGATAAGACACCCAATAGGGCGCCGGGATGATGACTTCGTCGCCTTTGTTCACCGACGCCAGCAGCGCATTGAACAGCACCTGCTTGCCGCCGGTGGAGACGCAGATCTGGCTCGGCTTGTAGTCCAGGCCGTTCTCGCGCTTGAACTTGGCCGAGATGGCGGCCTTCAGCTCGGGGATGCCGTCGACGGCCGTGTATTTGGACTCGCCGCGGCGAATGGCGGCGATGGCCGCTTCCTTGATATTGTCCGGCGTATCGAAATCGGGCTCACCGGCCGCCAGGCCGATAATGTCGCGTCCTTCGGCTTTCAGCTTCTTGGACAAATCGTTCATGGCGATGGTGGGCGACGGCTTTATGCGTCGCAGCGCGTCGGCGAGGCGCAATTCGGACATTTCGGCTCCAATGCTCCGGGCGGGTGAGGGAGACCCGGAATCGGCGCGGACCATAGTGGCGACCTTACCGGGCAACAAGAACCTCTTTGGGATTTTGTATGCGCAACGCTCTGGGACAATTTTCCTAATTATGCACTTGACGTAGGGAGAGAAATGTTCGTTTGGCTGTACGAAGCGGGCGCTGCTACACCACGGGGATGGCGTATCTGATCATAAAAGCACTTGTGTCAGGCGGCATTGTTGTCGCCGCTTCTGAGTTGGCCAAGCGCTATCCTGGCTTGGGCGGATTAGTTGCCTCTCTGCCGCTTGTCTCCGTTCTGGGGATGGTTTGGCTTTGGCGGGATAAACATGATGTTCAGGGAATGGCGGCGCATTCCATCGGCACGTTTTGGTTTGTGCTCCCGTCACTGCCGATGTTTTTACTGTTGCCCGCCTTGTTAAAGCGCGGCGTCGAGTTCTGGC
>JBEVJO010000147.1:0-3775 GCA_040510175.1 Caulobacterales bacterium | reverse complement strand
ACCAAGTTGTTAGCGCTCTAATGGTGGGATGCTTGCAGTGGCGGTGACGGAGGGATTCGAACCCTCGATACGCCTTGACAGCGTATAACGGTTTAGCAAACCGCCGCCTTCAGCCGCTCGGCCACGTCACCGGTCGGATCGCTCTAAACGGGGCGCCGGATTAACGCAAGTCGGGCTTAAAAAACGCCCTGGAAGAGCGGTTCTCCAAAAGCATGTGCGGCATTGCCTGTGCATACGCATTGGGATTAGCAATTCCCTGCTACCCCGTAGCGAAAACACCGACGAGATCCCAACATGGATGGCGGTCAAACCGCAGTCGCGCATGAAGCGCTCATCAGCGACTCTTCTTATGAGATGCGCGCCGACGCACGTCAGAAACTCGCTCCGGTTGAGCTTTTGCGGCCACCTGCGCCGACCGAGGCGCCATCGCGCGTTTACAAGGAAGCTCTCGCCCGGCTTTTCCGCACATTGGACGCAGGCTTAGTCCTGGCAGCGATTTTGGTCAGCTATGAAGCGTTGCGCGGCACCGTCGTATGGCGCGCCGAAGTCAGCGATATCGCGCCATTCCTGTTTGGCGGCGGCATTCTTCTAGCGTCTTTGCGGATTGCAGAATCCTACAATTTCCCGCGGAACGAGAGCACGCTTGGCCACGTACTGCGCGCCGCCGCGGCTTTGATCGGCGGTCTTCTGGCCAGCTTCGCCCTCGCCTTCCTGTTGCGCGGCCCCACCGGCTTCGATGAGACCGCGATCGCCTTAACAGCAGCTGCGCTGGCCGCAATGGCGCTGCATGCACATTATGTGTCGGTTGTCCGCGGGTACGCCATTGACGGCCGCCTGTCCGACAACGTGGTCATTGTCGGCGCCACCGAGAACGCCCAGCGCTTGATCGAGAAGAATGCCGAATCGGGCGAACTGAATATCCTCGCCATCTTCGATGACCGCCGTGACCGCGCCCCAAGCTCCATCGGCGGCGTGCCCGTGGTCGGCGACACCATGGACTTGTTGGCCTTTGGCCTGCTTCCCGACGTCGACCGCATCATCATCACCGTCACCGCCGCTTCGCAGCCGCGCGTACGGCAATTGGTGGACCGCCTGCGCGGTTTGCCCAACAGTGTCACCCTGCTCCTCGACTTCGACGGACTGAATCCAGAGCGCACCACTTTGGCGGAAGCCGCCAGTGCGCCGATGGCCTATGTTTCGGGCTGCCCACGCGATGTGAACCGCGCTTTGTCCAAACGTATCCAAGACGTTGTCTTCGGCATCGGCATGTTGATCGCCTTCAGTCCCGTCATGCTCGTCACTGCGCTTGCCATCAAAATGGACAGCAAAGGTCCAGTGTTCTTCCGGCAGCGCCGCCACGGCTTCAACAACGAGATCATCAAGGTGTGGAAGTTCCGCTCCATGCGGCCGTCCACCGAAGGTGAGAAGATCGAACGTCAAGTCGGCGCCGGCGATGATCGCGTGACCCGCGTCGGCCAGTTTATCCGCAGGACGAGCATTGACGAGCTTCCACAGCTTTTCAACGTTTTGGCTGGTGAAATGTCGATTGTCGGCCCGCGCCCTCACGCAATCGGCATGCGCACCGGCGATGTGGAGTCGCATCTGTTGGTGGCCGAATACGCTCACCGCCATCGCGTGAAACCTGGCATTACTGGCTGGGCGCAAGTGAATGGCTCGCGTGGTCCGGTCAACACGCCCGAAGAAGTGCGCGAGCGCGTCCGCCTCGACATCGAATATATCGATCGCACATCTTTCTGGTTTGATCTGTGGATCATGATTTCCACAGCGCCAGCTCTCCTAGGCGACAAGGAAAACACGCGCTAATCATACGTCATGAGCGCGATTCAAACTGAGGCGGCGAGTTTAGGGGGCGCTGCGCCGCCGGAAAACGCGCGCCGCCTGATGCGGCAATTGGCGGGCTACGTTCCGGTCAATCTCGCGCAGGTTATTGCCAGCTTTGGAGCGATCTACCTCTTCACGCGGATCCTGGGCGCTGAATCCTATGGCCGCTATGCGCTAATCCTATCTGCGGTCAATTTCCTGTTTTTATTCGGCTTCACCTGGATCGAAGCCGCCGCGCACCGCTTTTACGCGCCGATGGCGGCGCAGGGCCGCTCCGCGGATTTGATCGCATCCTTACGCTGGCTGTTAATGGCCGCGCTCCCGCTGGTGGCGCTGGGCTCGATCGCAGTGATCACCTTGACGCCCATGGAGCCGCTGGCCCGGCTCGCGGCAGGCATAGCAGCACTTTACCTCATCGTGCGCGGCTGTGTCCGTGTCGGCGTCGAAACGCACCGGGCGGCGCAGCGCGTCATTTCCTTTAGCCTGATCGAGGCGCTTCAAATTAGCCTTGGCTTTCTAATCGGCGCCGTTCTTGCCGTGACGACTGGACTGAAGGAAGCGGCGCCATTCGTTGGTTTGCTGGCGGCGGCGCTCGTCACCTTGGCCATCGACTGGCCCAGGCACTCCAAAGACGCCAAAGGCGGAAAAGTCGACCACGCCGCCGCCAAAAACTACGCAGCTTTCGGCTGGTCGATCGTCATTATTGTGATGATTGAGCAATTGCTGGCGTTTACCGACCGGTTCCTGATCGCTGGCTTTCTCGGCGAGGCCGAAGCCGGCGCCTACGCCGCAGCATTCGGGCTCGCGCCTCGGATCTTGGACATCCTGTTTGTCTGGACGGGTCGAACCGCCGCGCCCCTCAATACCAGCGTCTACGAAACCCAAGGGCCGGAAGCCGCGCAGGCTCTGGCCAAGAAGTACTTCGCCACCCTCCTCGCGTTAACGCTGCCGGCAGCCGTGGGCATTTCCCTGGTCGCAAAGCCTTTGGCGGAGATCATGGTTGCGCCGGAAATGGCGGCGCAGGTGGCAATGCTGATCCCATGGTTAACCGTTTCGGGCTTCCTGGCCGGATATGTAACGTATTATTTTGGTGAATCTTTCCGGCTTAGTCGCAAAATGAGCTTATGCTCGACTCTGCTCGCAATCAGCAGCCTAACCAATATTGGGCTCAATATAGTACTTTTGCCGCGCCTTGGTCTGCTCGGCGCGGCGATCGCCAGCGTGGTGGGCTTCGGTTTGGCGACCATTTTATTGGCTGTGTTAAGCAAAAAGGCCCTGCATTTTCCTATCCCGTGGCCGGAAGCGGGAAAAACCTTCTTGGCCGCAGGGGTCATGGGCGCAGCAGTTTACTTCCTCCCGTCATGGGGCGGCGTACCGGAACTCGCTCTGAAGGCGAGCGTTGGCGGCATAATATATGCAATTGGGGCGTTATTATTCGATATCGGCGGAGCTCGGGGCCTCGCTGCGCGTCTGACGCCCAAGGCTTCGCGCCCGGCTCCCGTCAGCACAGCGACAGCTCCGGTGGCGCCAAATGACGGGACCAACAGCGATGGGCGCGCTTAGCCCCGAATTCCTGGTTACCAACGCACGCTGGGCGGGCGCGGCGCCGACTTTGTCGGTTCTGACGCCCTTTTTGCGCGATGACCCCACGCCGCTCATCGAAGCGCTCGGCCGTAATCCCGGCGCTGCGGAGTTGATCATTCTGGATGACGGCACGAACGATCCGGTTCTGGCCGAGAAGGTCGCCGCTGCTATTGAAGCCTTTCCCGGCGCTGCAAGGTTCATCCGCTCCACCGTTAATCTAGGACGTTCCGCCGGACGTAATCGTCTCATCGCCGAAGCGCGCGCCGCACACGTGCTTTTTCTCGATGCAGACATGCTGCCGGACAACGAAGACTTTCTGCAGCGCTACGACACCCTGGTGCGCGAAAAA
>JBEVJO010000146.1:0-3533 GCA_040510175.1 Caulobacterales bacterium | reverse complement strand
TCACGACGTCGGAACTCGAAGACCTCTTTAAAGTCCGCCCGATTCGCATCGTAACGCCTCTACAACCGCCGCCCGGCGCAGAAGCAATCGAATTCGGCGTCAAAGAGGGCCGCAATTTCGCGCCCGAGCGCACGGCAGGCGAGAATGTCTTTGAGGCTGCCGCGCGGCATGCCAGCAATCTTGTAAGCAAGGGCCGGCGCGTCATGTTCGCCGCGTGGACCGATGGCTCAGCCGAGCGACTGTCGCACGTATTGCATGACCACAACGTCAAGGATTTAGCGCCGGCGGGTTCCTGGCCCGCAGTTGAGAAGCAGCCAGCAAAGACATTCAGCGTATGCGTCTTGCCGCTGGAGCACGGTTTTGAAACCGACCAGCTCGCGGTCATTTCCGAACAAGACATCTTAGGCGATCGACTGGCGCGCCCGCGCCGCAAGCGCAAGGCCGCCAACATCATCATGGAGGCAAGTGCGCTATCGCCGGGCGATCTGGTGGTGCACATCGACCATGGCGTCGCACGTTATGCAGGCCTGATGACGTTAGATGTCCAGGGCGCGCCGCACGACTGCTTGGAGCTGCATTACGCCGGTGGCGATAAGCTTTTTCTGCCGGTTGAAAACATTGAGCTCGTCTCGCGCTACGGTTCGGAAGACGCGGGCGCCAATCTCGACAAGCTTGGCGGAGTTGGCTGGCAAACCCGAAAGGCGCGCGCCACGAAACGCCTCAAGGATATGGCGGAAGAGCTTATCAAAATCGCTGCGAAGCGTGCTGCCCGAACCGCAGAACCGCTCAGCGCGCCGGACGGAGCGTTTGAGGAATTCAGCGCGCGCTTCCCGTTCGAAGAGACCGACGATCAATTGGCGGCGATCAAGGACGTCATCGATGATCTGCATGATGGCAAGGTTATGGATCGACTGATTTGCGGCGATGTCGGTTTCGGCAAAACGGAAGTCGCCTTGCGTGCTGCCTTCATGGCCGCCATGAGCGGCCGTCAGGTTGCCGTAATCGCGCCGACCACGCTGCTTGCGCGCCAGCACTTCAACACCTTCACCGAGCGTTTCCGCGGACTTCCGGTGCGCATTGCGCAATTGTCGCGCCTCGTTGCTGCCAAGGACGCGGCTGAGACGCACAGAGGCCTTGCCGCTGGTGAAATCGAAATCGTTGTCGGTACACACGCCGTGCTCGCGAAAGACACCAAGTTCCGAGATCTCGGTTTGCTCATCATCGACGAAGAGCAACATTTCGGCGTCAAGCACAAAGAGCGCCTGAAGGAATTGCGCTCCGACGTCCACGTGCTGACTCTAAGCGCCACACCGATCCCGCGCACACTTCAGCAGGCGATGTCGGGCATTCGCGAAATGTCGATCATCGCCACGCCACCGGTGGATCGCCTAGCTGTGCGAACCTATGTCACCGCCTTCGATCCGGTCGGCGTCCGCGAAGCGCTACTTCGCGAAAAGCACCGCGGCGGCCAAAGCTTCCTGGTGACGCCGCGCGTTGCAGACCTACCGGACCTTGAAAAATTCTTGACCGAGTACGTCCCGGAGGTTCGCTTCGTTGTCGCACATGGCCAAATGGCGGCGCGTGATTTGGAAGACATCATCGGCGCTTTCTACGAGGGCAAATACGATGTGCTCTTGTCCACCACGATCGTGGAATCGGGTCTGGATATTCCGCGCGCCAACACGCTGATCATCAATCGCGCCGATATGTTTGGGCTCGCGCAGCTGTATCAATTGCGCGGCCGGGTGGGACGCTCAAAAGTCCGCGCCTATGCTTATCTGATGACGCCTGCGGACCACGCTGTGACCGCCGGCGCCGAACGGCGTCTGAAAATTCTGCAGTCACTCGACGGCCTTGGCGCAGGCTTTACCTTGGCGAGCCACGATCTTGATCTGCGCGGCGGCGGCAATCTACTGGGCGAAGAACAATCGGGTCATATCCGTGAAGTCGGCGTCGAATTGTATCAAAGCATGCTAGAAGAGGCGGTCGCTTCTCTGAAGGGCGACGACACCGTGGCGGATCGCTCTTGGTCGCCGCAGATCGCTGTTGGCGCGTCCGTTCTCATTCCAGAGGCCTATGTGCCCGATTTGACCGTCCGACTATCGCTGTATCGTCGTCTGGGCGAATTGGAATCCTCAGCAGAACTTGACGGCTACGCTGCAGAGCTGGTGGATCGCTTCGGCTCCTTGCCGGAGGAGGCAGAGCATTTGATTTCAGTCGCAGGACTTAAAATCCTGTGTCGCCAGCTGGGCGTCGGCAAACTGGACGCGGGCCCCAAGGGCGCTGTGATGACGTTCCGCGACGGCGGCCGCGTCGATCCCGCAAGGATCGTTGGGCTGGTCCAGTCGAAACCAAAAGACTTCAAACTCCGGCCCGATCAAAAGTTCGTGGCGATGGGCGAGTGGCCCACGCCGGAGGAGCGCTTGAAGGGCGTGAAGGTAGCGCTGGAAGCGTTGTCGCGCGCGGCAATGGCGAAAGCCGCCTAAGCCGCCGCAGCACGCATAAGGAAGGCTCCGGCCGGCTCGCCGGGCTTGAACTCAGCCGCGCTGGTTTGGATGTCGATGTCAGGGTGCATCGTTCGCGCGGACTGCAAAACATTCGCTTCCAGCACTGCGATCAAACGCGTTAGCGCCGCCTTAGCGCCGGCTGCGGTAGAGGCGGGCATTAGGATCGCGAACGTGCGCCAATCAAAGGTACCAGCCGTATCTTCAATACGCAGAACACGCTTGAGAACGAGCGCAACGTCTTTCGCGACGGTCTCTAATTCTTCGCGTGGACCATCGCCGGTCTCAAGCCGCAAGATCGCGACGGAAAAGGGACGGGCGCTCGCTTCGGCCACTGAAATATGACGCTGTAGCCGCCGCGCCAGCACTTCTCGAGCAAAGAGGCCAGCGCTATCCGCCGGCATGCCGGACTGCGCAGCGGCGAAGTATCGCTTCATCCGGTCCAAACGGCGCTTCTGGCGCGCCAGGCGCATGATCCGGCGCGCGATGTCGGCGGCGGGATCGGTCGCGCTGATGATCTCAGACACGCCCCTAGTCATTGCGTAAGTGGATTGGTCGAACCTAGCTGGCGCCAAAAGTGCGCCGGGCAAGTGATGCAGTCCTGCATTGGCGCGCAAGCTCAAACAGAAACGCAGCGCCTCGTCGGAGGATTCGATCCCGTCGGCGATCACCACATCAACATCATTGTCTTGTGCGTACTCAAGCGCAGTAGCCGTGATCGGCGACGCCTCGCTGTTGACGCCAAGATCGGCAAGGGCGCGCTCGATCGCCAAATAGGCGGCGCTCGGTCGGCCAACAAATAAGACTTTGCAATTCTCGACAGGAACCATCTCTTGCGGCGACCAATCGGCAGCGCCCAAAACCGCAAACAGATCTTGGCGCGTTGCTATCTCTTCTTCCGCCAAAGCGGCGCGAAAAGCCGATCGGATGCGCGGCGCGGCCACATTGGGCAACAATTGCTCGGGCAGACGATCGTCCACCAAGTCGAGCAAAGGATCGTCGCCGTCTAAGGCGCCGATGATCGGGAAG
>JBEVJO010000145.1:0-5205 GCA_040510175.1 Caulobacterales bacterium | reverse complement strand
CTCAAAAGCTAAGAAACGAACCAGAGGCAAGCGACGTCGCCCGAAGAGGATTGTATGAGCAGCACGACGTCGCCCCAGCCAGCCGCAAAGCCGACATGCAGACACTGCAGCGCAGAGCTTTCCTTGATGCTGGCGGATCTGGGTTTGTCGCCGGTCGCGAACGATTATGTCGATCCCGCCAATTACGAAAAGGCCGAGTATCTATATCCTCTGGAAGTCTTCGTCTGCCGGGACTGCCGCCTAGCGCAAACGCGCGACGTGTTGAAAGCGGATGACATTTTCCGCGCCGATTATGCGTACTTCTCCTCGCACTCCAGCAGCTGGCTGGCGCACGCCCAAACGTACGTCGCCGCGGTGATCGAGCGCTTCCATATTGAAGCCGGCCAACATCATATCGAGATTGCATCGAACGACGGCTATTTGCTGCAATATTCGCAAGGCGCCGGCTTGAAATGCCTCGGCGTTGAGCCGTGCGAGTCCGTTGCTTTGGCCGCGCGTGAAAAAGGCATTGAGACACGCATCGAATTTTTCGGCGTCGATTGCGCGAAGAAACTAAAAAGTGAGGGCTGGGCCGCGAACCTGATCACGGCCAACAACGTGTTGGCGCACGTACCCTTCATCAACGACTTCGTGAGTGGTATTCGTGAATTGCTGGCGCCCGACGGTGTGGCGACTTTCGAGGTGCAGCATTTGCTCAAATTGATGCAGCGGCACCAATTCGATACCATCTATCACGAGCATTTTTCATATCTGTCGCTGATCGCGGGAAAGCGCCTCTTTGAAGCCGCCGGTTTGCGCGTCTTTGACGTCGAGGAGCCGGAAACGCATGGCGGCTCGATCAGGTTCTTCGTCTGTCACGCCAATGCGATGCATGAGACGAGTGCGAACGTCGAACGCGTCCTGACTGAGGAAATTCAATACGGGTTGGGCGAGGACGCGATTTATTCGGCTTGGGAGGAATCCGTAAGGGAAACCAAGCGCGCGCTGCTCGAATTGCTGATCGACCTAAAGCGCCAAGGCAAAACCATCGCCGCCTATGGCGCGCCGGCAAAAGGCGTCACGCTTTTGAATTATTGCGGCGTTGCACGCGATTTCATTGATTTCACCTGCGACCGGGCGCCCTCCAAACAGGGGCGGTATCTTCCCGGCGTGCGCATTCCCATTCGTGGCCCCGAAGCGATTGAAGACGCGAAACCGGATTACATCCTCATTTTGCCGTGGAACTTGAAGGCCGAGATCAAAGAGCAATTGCGGGACGTCCGCTCGTGGGGCGGCAAGTTTATCATTCCTGTCCCCAAGGCAGTCATTGAGGACTGATATGCGGTTCGAGACGGCGCCTTTGCCCGGCGTGACAATCATTCATCCGACGCGTCATGCAGATGACCGCGGCTTTTTCCAGCGCACCTATTGCCGCGACACGTTCTTGGCGGAAGGTCTGGAGGAGTGCGCCGCGCAATCCTCCATTTCCTTCAATGCGCGCGCCGGCACCTTGCGGGGCATGCATTATCAAGCCGAACCGCACGGCGAGGCCAAACTGGTGCGGGCTTCTCGCGGCGCTGTGCACGACATCATCGTTGACGTACGACCGGGTTCGAAAACGTTCGGCCGGTCCTTCGGCATCGAACTGAGCGCTAGAAACGGCGTATCCCTCTACATCCCGCGCGGCTGCGCGCACGGCTTTATCACTTTGGCGGATGAAACAGAGGTGACCTATTCCATGTCCGCGCCATTCGCCCCAGAGGCGGCGCGCGGTTTCCGTTATAACGATCCAGTGTTCGCTTTGACATGGCCTACGCCGGTTGTGGTGATCTCGGACAAAGAACTCGCCTGGCCGCTGTTCACGGAACAGGCAATGTGAACGACGGGCCGGGCCGTTTCTTGACTTTGGGCTTCGGTATGAAAGAAACGAGCTGCGGCTATGCCTCCGAGCCTTCGTGCTCACGCGCGCATTGACGCGAGGAGATATCGCATGCGGGACGATGGGTATGTCATTCTGGGGGGCGGCGTATCGGGCTTCGGCGCGGCCAATTTCCTCACTGAAAAAGGCGTGCGGCCGACTTTATACGAAGCGCGCAACGCCCCGAAGGGCCTGACCTCAAGCCACACATACCCGGATGGTTTTGTGTTTGACGAAGGCGTCCATATCTCCTTCGCCAAAAGCGAGCGCGTGAAGGAATTGTTCGCGAAGTCTGTGAAAGGCCAGTACGAGTCCGGCACGGTCTATTGCAACAATTACTGGAAGGGTCACTGGATCAAGCATCCGGCGCAAGTAAATTTGCATGGCTTGCCGCACGATTTGATCGTCAAGTGCATCACCGATTTTGTCGAAGCCAGCAAAATTGAAAATCCGAAGATCGACAATTACGAGGACTGGCTTCTTGCCGCCTTTGGCGAAACCTTCGCTCGCACTTTTCCGGCGATCTATACGGTCAAATACCACACCACGGAGGCCAAGAACCTCACCACGGATTGGCTGGGACCGCGTCTTTACCGTCCGAAATTGGAAGAAGTGCTTCTGGGCGCTTTGGCGCCGGAGCCGCTGGATGTGTTTTACGTGAACGATTTCCGCTATCCGAGCTACGGCGGATTCGCGTCGTTCCTCGATCACTTCTTGGATATGGCCGATGTTCAGTGCGGCCACGAAGTGACCCAGATTGATTTGGCGGGTAAGAAACTGTCCTTCCGCAATGGCGTCACGGCGGATTTTGAAAAGCTGATTTCGTCCATTCCTCTGCCGCGTCTAATTCCACTGATACAGGGATGTCCGGACGATGTGCGCGAAGCTGCGACCAAGCTCGCTTGCAGCCAGACGGCCGTCGTCAATATCGGGATTAAACGCGAAGTCGATCTGAAGCCGCAATGGTCGTATTTTTACGACGAGGACATTCCGTTCGCGCGCGTGAGCCATCGCCAGAATTTGTCCAAGCATACGCTGCCGCCCGGTCATTCGGCCTATCAGGCGGAAATTTACTTCAGCGATAAATACCGTCCGCTAACCGGGACGCCTGAGGATTGCATCGAGCCTGCGATAGATGGCCTGATCAAATCAGGCCTCGTTCAAAGCCGCGACGAAATCGTACACAAGAGCGTGCTCTGGATTCCATACGGCAACATCATTTTCGACCATGACCGTCCGAAAGCCATTGAAACGATCCATGGCTACCTTAACGATGTCGGCATTGCGTATTGTGGCCGTTTCGGCGACTGGGGCTATATTTGGACCGACCAGGCTTTTTTGAGCGGCGAGCGGGCGGCCAAGACCGCGATGCGAATTTCCGATCAAGCGACGGCCGCAGAATAGTCCCGCTTGACCCTAGAATAAACTCATCAGCCAAAGCGGTGCGGCGGTTGTTGGCTCAAGAGTTTGGGGCAAGTATTTCGACCGCGTGACCGAACGAACAGCCATCACCGCGCCGAAGCGATAAGCGTGTATCCAAGCTGGCGATTGATGGGCGATCTTCAACAAATGCGCTGAGTTCCTGCGCATCGTCTCGGCTCCGTCAACTTCGCGGCCATCGGCCAGAACGCCGCCATAAACGAACATGGCTCTTGGCGCATTCCTGAAATTGGAAGCCAGTTTTTTTACGTCGTCTTTTGGGCTGCGCTTTTCCCGCCGCAATTGAGCGTATAGTGGGCCGGTATGCATTGGCCGTGTGTGCGTAACCTGAACTTCATCGATCACGGCGGAGCGAAATTCCGGATGCTCCATCGTCATGGTCCAAACCAAGTCGACGCCCCAGCCGGTCGAATAGTTTTCCAGTAACGGCAAAAGACGTTTGAGGTATGACGATTTAAAACAGCACGCCATGCCCTCCACGAAATTAGAGTAGCGCAGCTTGAATCCCGGAACGTTCATCACGATCGGATGTGACAAATAGCTGTTCAGCGACAGGGACGGCTGCGCAACCGACAGATCGTACTCGGTCGCGATTTCGAAGACCCGATTGAAGGCTTGGGGGCTCAACAAAAGATCGTCATCGGGAATGGCGATATAATCGTATCGCTCCAACAGGTCGGGGTTGTTCCGGAAATGGCGGGCGATGCTGTCGAATTTGGTGCCGCGATCGATCACCGTGGGCAAGTCGCCGTCCTGAACACGGGACTCGTCTTTTCCGTAAGCGTTCAGTTGCAGGTCCCAATTGCGTTCGACGGACGAATCCGCAATCCAGGTCTTGTGCAGCGATTTATCGCCAGCACGACTTAAGACCAAAAACCGCCGATCCGCCCTTTCAGGCATTTGCGCCCCCATGGAGCCTGCCTAGGGCTCATACCTTTAAAGCGCTAGTTGGCTGCTTCTTGAATAGAGCTCACCATCTTCGCGCCAGATAAGTTTGGCCCTTTATGCGAAAAGCGTCAACGCCACCGAAAAACGCTTGTTGGGATATTGTCACCTGCACAGCAGGGCTTGAGATTGAAAGGCGATCGCTTGAGCGACGCTGGTATCTGCGACGGCCTAAGCGGCGCCGAAAATCCGCGGTTCATGCTCCTGATGCCAGGCGATGGCGGTTCGCACCGTGTCCTCAAAGGAAAATCGCGGCGCCCAATTCAGTCCGGCGCGCACCTTGAAATTATTGGCGACCAGGATCGGCGGGTCGCCGGGTCGCCGGGCCTCTTCGCGCACTTCGAACTCCCGCTCCGATAGCCGCTTTACGGTATTCACGAGCTCCCGGACGCTGGTGCCTGCGCCCGCACCCAGATTGAACGTTTGCGACGAGCGATCGGTCGTGAGTGCGTTGATGGCGGCCACATGGGCGGCGGCCAAATCATTGACGTGGATATAGTCCCGGACGGCGGTGCCGTCAGCGGTGTCGTAATCTTGACCGAATATCGAGAAGTGGCTCCGCCGGCCAAGCGCGGTATGGATCGCCAGCGGCAATGCGTGCGATTCCGGCTGGTGCCGCTCGCCGATATCGCCGTCCGGATCGGCGCCGGCGGCGTTAAAATAGCGCAGGCTGATATATCGAAACGGCGTATAAGCCGACAACTCCGCCAGCATCTGATCGACGATCAGTTTGCTCCGGCCATAGGGGCTCATGGGCGCAAATGGATGCGCTTCGTCGAGCGGCGTGTATTGCGGCGCTCCGTACACGGCGCAGGTCGATGAAAAGACGAAGCTCTCCACATTCGCCGCCTGGGCTGCGGTCAGCACGCTGATGGCGCCGGCCACATTGTTGTCGAAGAAGCGCGCGGGATATTTGACGGACT
>JBEVJO010000144.1:0-11853 GCA_040510175.1 Caulobacterales bacterium | reverse complement strand
TGCTCACGCCGGTCTTGGACTATTCGCTCTCGGCGCGGGCGTCGAAACC
Source organism: Caulobacterales bacterium (assembly GCA_040510175.1). Lineage (GTDB taxonomy): Bacteria > Pseudomonadota > Alphaproteobacteria > Caulobacterales > Aquidulcibacteraceae > JBEVJO01. The sequence continues at coordinate 11,804 of JBEVJO010000144.1, read as the reverse complement.
GGCATGCGGCAGGAACAAACCATTGCGTTGGCCGTGGGCCAAACCGGCAGCGTCGGTGATGTCAGCATTCGCCTGGACGCCGTCGAGACAGGCGAGGGCCCCAATTACTACACCGATCGGGCGCAGCTTACCGTGCGCGACGGCGACGACGAATTCTCCATGGCGCCGGAGCGGCGCTTTTATTGGGCGGCGCGTTCGCCCACGACTGAAGTGGCGATCCGCGATCGCTGGGGTTCGGATTTGTATATCGCCTTCGGTGAGCCTGTGGGCGCCACTGGCGGCAAGATCGAAAGCACGGACAATGCGCCGCGCTGGCGCTTCCGCATCAATCGCAATCCGATGATCGGCTTTGTGTTCGGGGGCGCCTTCCTGATCGCTTTTGGCGGCTTTTGCGGATTGGTGGGGCGGTTGCCCGGCTTCGGGGCGCGCAAGCGTCAGCCGGCGGCTGAACCTGCAAAGGTTCCGGCATGATCGGGGCGATCATCCTGGCCGCCGTCATGGGCTTGGAGACGCCTTTGGCCGACCCCGCCGCCGAAAAGCGCGCGCAAGACCTGTTCATGGAAATCAAGTGCGTGGTCTGCGAAGGCGAGCCGATCGCCCAGTCTGGGGCGGAGGTTGCGGCGGATATGCGCATCCGGGTTCGTCAGGAAGTCGCCGCCGGCAAGACCGACGCCCAGATTCGCCAGGACTTTGCGGACCGTTATGGCGACGCGGTGCTGCTGCGGCCGCGGGCGGCGGGGTTGGGCGCTCTTTTATGGTTGTTTCCTTTCGGAGCACTTCTGGCGGGCGCGGCGGTGATTTGGCGGTCCATGGCGGCCCAACGTAAGGCTGGCCCGCGCTTTGAGCCCGATCCTGATTGAGGAAAAATCGCGAAAGCGCCTAAATTCATACCCCTAGAAAGGGAGACGTTCGCCAAAATCGTGCTATGAGGGGCTAGCGCATTTGCAACAAAAGTGGAGGCCGGTTTTGTGTCCGCAAATGCGCCAATAGTAATTAAGACCGCATTCTTACGGAAAACCGGCGCCCACTTTTCCTGAATGCGGTCGGCTGTGATGCGCTTGAAATGAGCGCGCCGGAGCCGCATCTACGCAGCGGGATCGCGACTGTCCGTTGAGGGCGTTTGCTTTTCCTGTCGTCATCCCGCCGCATTGTTTGCGGATTAAGTGCGCAGCGGGCTTTTATCCCGGGAGACGTGTGCATGGCTCAAGAGCCAGAAATTAAAGTGCCCAATCCAACAAAAAAGAAGAACTTCCTCGCCATCTACGCCGTCTCGGCGCTGGTCGGCGCGGGGCTGCTCGGGGCCACCCTACAAAACCCGAACATCGCCAACGCCCAGCAGATCGCGATCGCGCCGCCAACTGGCGCGCCGATGAGCTTCGCCGATTTGATCGAGCGCGTCAGTCCTGCGGTGGTCAGCATTTCGGTCAAGGCCAGGGCGCCGGAAGCGGCCGCCAATTCGCCGTTCGAATATGGCGGTGAGGGCGCGCCGGACGAAGAGTTCGATTTCCGCAAGTTCTTCGGCGATCCAGGCGGCAGAGGACAGCAAAAGGCGCCGGAAATCCGCTCCATGGGATCCGGCTTCGTGATCAATGAGGGCGGCAATATCGTCACCAATTTTCACGTCATCGACGGCGCTGAAGAAATCACGGTGGCGCTGAAGGATGGCCGCGAAATCGAGGCCGACCTGGTGGGCGCCGACAAGGCGACCGATTTGGCCGTGCTCAAATTGCGCGAGAAAGGCCCTTACAAATTTGTGTCGTTCGACACTGCTGAAGACATCCGTGTCGGCGACTGGGTGGTGGCGGTGGGCAATCCGTTCGGTCTGGGCGGTACGGCAACGGCCGGCATCGTTTCGGCGGACGGACGTAAGATCGGTGGTCCGTACACGGACTTCCTTCAAATCGACGCCCCGATCAACCGCGGCAATTCCGGCGGCCCGACCTTTGACCTCAAGGGCCGCGTCATCGGCGTCAATAGCGCGATCTTTTCGCCGTCCGGCGGCAATGTCGGCATCGGCTTCGCCATTCCATCGACCACGGCGGCGCGCGTCGTTGATGCTTTGATGAAGAATGGCCGCGTGGCGCGCGGCTGGCTCGGCGTATCGGTTCAGGACGTCAATAAGGACATCGCTTCGGGCCTCGGTCTGAAGGACGCCAAGGGCGCCATCATTTCATCGGTGGTGGATGGCGGCCCCGCCGCCAAGGGCGGCTTCCGCTCCGGCGACGTGGTCCTCACCATCAACGGCAAGAAGGTGGACGACGCCGGCGATCTGACCCGCCAGGTCGGTGATCTCGGCGCCGGCAAAAATGTTCCGGTGGAAGTGCTGCGGGACGGCAAGCGACAATCGATGCGCGTCACGGTCGGCGATCGTCCGTCGGAAGAAAAACTCGCCTCGCTGGATTATCGGCGCAGCAATGACACGCCTGCGCCGGGTGCAGCGGCAGCGGGCGGAACGGAAGCGCTCGGTATGGCGTTTGGCGCTTTGCGTCCGGACGACAGAACCCGCCTGGGTTTGACCAAGGACGAACCAGGCGCTCTAGTGACGGACGTCGATCCGGACAGCGAAGCGGGTCAGCGCGGCATGCGCGCCGGCGTCGCCATTCTGGAGGCGGGCGGCAAAGCGGTGCGGTCGGCGGCGGACGTTAATCGTGCAGTGTCCGACGCCAAGCGTGACGGCCGCGAGACGGTCCTGCTGCTGGTTCAGGTGCGCCAAGGCGCGCGGATCTGGTTGCCGGTGCCCGTCACCAAAGGAGGGTAAGAGCTCATGCGTGTCCTCACCATTGAGGACGATCGGGACATGGCCAGCTTTCTCAAGCGTGCGCTTGAAGAGGCTGGTCACGAATGCGATCTGGCGGCGGACGGCGAGACGGGTCTCAACAAGGCGCGCGACGGCGATTTTGATATTTTGATCGTTGATCGCATGTTGCCGCTGAAAGATGGCGTCAGCGTCGTCAGCGAATATCGCAGCGGTGGCGGAACGACGCCGGTTCTGTTCCTGTCGGCGCTGGGCGAAGTCGATCACCGGCTGGAAGGCCTGCAGGCCGGCGGTGACGATTATCTGGCCAAACCGTTCGCGGCCACTGAGCTCATTGCGCGGATCGAGGTCTTACACCGCCGGCGCGACACGCCGCCGCCTGTCACAAAACTGACAGTCGGCGATCTGGAAATGGATCTGCTGGCGCGCACCGTGGAACGCGCGGGCCAGAAAATCGATTTGCAACCGCGGGAATTCCGCCTTCTGGAGTTTCTGATGCGCCATGCCGGGCAGGTCGTGACCCGGACCATGTTGCTTGAAAAGGTTTGGGATTATCACTTCGACCCGCAAACCAACGTGATCGACGTGCACGTTTCGCGGCTGCGCTCGAAAATCGATAAGGATTTCCAAGAGCAATTGCTTCACACCGTGCGCGGAGCGGGGTATCGCCTTCAGGCATGAAGGCCTTTTTAGAGGCCCTCACGCGTACGACAGCGTTTCGCTTGGCCCGTTTGAACGGGCTGGTGTTTCTGGCGCTCGCCGCCGCGCTTGTGGGCTACATTTATTTCGCGACCGCAGGGCAGATTAATGCGTCTGCGGATAAAGACGCCACGCGCGAATTCAATGAAATCGCCTGGCTGTCCGGCGAAACTCGCTATGACGCCCTCAACCAAGCGATTATCGAGCGCGCGGCGGCGACGCGCGATTATCTCTATTTGCTCGCAGACTCTCAAGGCCGGCGCATTTCCGGCAATATCAGCGTGCTGCCGGATGACCGGATGCCGACCGACGAGCGCTTGCGCACCTCGTTCACCTATTATGTCGGCGCGGGCAAGGAACGGGCGCGGGAAGCGCGCGGCTTTGTCGGGCGCGTCTCCGGCGACCGGGTGCTCCTGGTGGCGCGCGACATGGGCGACGCGCCGTCGGTGATTGCGCGCGCCGTGCAATCGGTGTGGATCGTCGGCGCTCTGGCTCTTTTGATTTCACTCGCCGCCGGGGTGCTGGCCAGCCGGGCGGCGACGCGCCGGGTGGACGAGTTCAACGTCACGGCGCGGTCGGTCATGCGCGGCGATCTGCGCCGCCGCGCCAAGGTCACCGGCGCCGACGACGAATTTGATACGCTGGCCAAAGCGATGAACGCCATGCTCGACGAGATCGAGCGCCTCATCCAGGCCATGCGGCATGCGGGCGACGCCATCGCGCACGATCTGCGGTCGCCGCTGACGCGGCTGCGCTCGCAATTGGAATCGGCGCTCTCCGACGCCGACAAACCTGAAACTGCGCGCGCCGCGATCGAGGATTCGATCACCGAAGCGGACAGCCTGTTGAAAACCTTCTCCGCCATCATGCGTCTGTCGCGCATGGAAGCGGTGGATCCGCGCGCCTTTGTCGATGTCGACATCACGGCCCTGGCGCATCAAATGGCCGAATTGTACGAGCCGGTGTTCGAAGATGTCGGCGTGCGTTTCTCTTACGCCATTGCGCCTGGTCTGCGGACGCGCGGCGACGGGGCCCTCTTGGCGCAGGCGCTGGTCAACCTGCTCGACAATGCGGTCAAGTATGGCGCGACGGGACCGGAGGCGGATTTGCGCGCGTATCGCAACGACGCCAGCGAAATCGTTCTGTCGATCCGCGATGGCGGCCCCGGCGTTCCGGCGCCCGATCGGGAGCGCGTTAAAGAACGTTTTGTGCGGTTGGATCAAAGCCGTTCGCAGCCGGGCGCGGGCTTGGGCCTCAGCCTCGCCGCCGCCGTTGCGCAACGGCACCAGGGACGTCTCGAACTCGCGGACGGCTTGCGCAATGGCGATCAGCCTGGACTGCAGGTGCAGCTTGTTCTGCCGACCTTGGCGCCGCTGAAGGAAAAGCGTGCGCCTGTCGATACACCTAAGATCGTGCAGCCAAAGCCGGCGCAGCCGCAACCCGAACCGACGAATCATCCGGCGGCAGAATGAAGATCGCGCCGCCTCTCATCGCCGACGAAGCAACTGCGCAGCGAGTCCGGGAGGAGTTGGAGCTCGATGCGCTGATAGTGGATGCGCACACTGCCGCACTCGCCGATTGCGCCGCCGCTGCGTTTTCGGCGTCCGGCCATTTGTTGCGTTTGGCGCGGCAGCGGCCGGAGACGCTGAAGACCATTCTTCAAGACGGTCCTGAAGCCGCTCTGCAGCAAACGCTCGCCGCTGCTGTAAAGGCCGCCCATGCGCCGGACATGGAGTCGTTGCAGCGCGATTTGCGCCACGCCAAGGCGGACTTGCATCTCTGCGTTGGGCTCGGCGATCTCGCCGGTATTTTTGATCTGGACGCTGCGACCGGCGCGCTGTCGGATTTCGCCGATGCGTGCGTGCGCTCTGCGATCGCCGCCTTGGCGCGCTTCGAGGGCGTCTCGGGTGATCCCTCGCGTGGACCGGCGCCCGGCTATTTCCTGCTCTCCATGGGCAAGATGGGCGCCCACGAGCTGAATTATTCCAGCGATATCGATCTTGTTGCGTTCTTTGACCCGGAGGCGCTGGGCAGCGTCACCGACGAGCCACAGAAGCTGGCCACGCGCCTGACGCAGGATCTGGTGCGCGCGCTCGAAACCCGCACTGAACACGGCTATGTGTTCCGGACGGATCTACGGCTGCGGCCCGACCCTGGCGCCACACCGCCGGCGGTGTCGATCGACGCTGCGGAAGCCTATTACGAATCCTTCGGCCAGAATTGGGAGCGCGCGGCCTTTATCAAAGCGCGCTTTTGCGCGGGCGACGCGCAGGCGGCGGCGAATTTCCAGACCGCACTCGATGCTTTCGTTTGGCGCAAGAATCTCGATTTCGCCGCGATCGCCGATATCCACTCCATCAAGCGTCAATTGCACGCCCATCGTAAGCTCGGTGGTTTGAGCGAGACCGATCCGGATTTAAAACTGGGCCGCGGCGGCATTCGGGAGATTGAGTTTTTCGCACAGACGCAGCAGCTGATCCTGGGCGGGCGGGTTCCGTATTTGCGTCAGAAACGCACCGCTGATGCGCTCGACGCGCTGGTGCAACGCGAAGCGCTGGAACCGGCCGCGCGCGACGAATTGCTGGAATGTTATCGCGCGTTGCGCATGGTCGAGCATCGCATTCAGATGATCGACGACGAACAGACGCATCGCGTGCCGAAGCACGATCAGAACCGTCTCATCCTGGCGCGCTTTTGCGGTTTTGAAGCGCTGGCTGAATTCGATTCCGAATTGCGCGCGGTGCGCGTCAAAGTCGCGGAGCGTTATGATTCTCTGTTCGCCCAGGAACAATCGCTCAGCGATGACGTTGGGTCTCTGGTGTTCACCGGCGTTGATGACGATCCGGATACGCTGCTGACGCTCAAGGAAATGGGCTTCTCCAATTCTTCGCGCACCGCAGGCATTATTCGCGATTGGCATCGCGGCCATGTGCGCGCCATGCGTTCGGCGCGAGCGCGGGAAATTCTGACGCGTCTGATGCCCGCTTTGTTGCGGGGCATGGCGGATACCGGCGAACCGGACACGGCCTTTGCGCGCTTCCATGATTTTCTCGCGGCGCTGCCCGCGGGCGTACAGGTGCTGTCGCTGCTGGAGCAACAGCCGGCTTTGTTGCGCGGCCTGTTGGCGGCGCTGGCGCTCAGCCCATTGCTCGCCGAAACGCTGGGACGCAAACCCGCCATTCTGGATTCGATGTTCGAGCCGACCTTCGCCGCGCCGATCGCCTCTGAGACGATCGATGATCGCCGCGCCCGCCTGAAGACCGCGGCGGCGAATACCAGCAGTTTTGAAGACGCGCTCAATCTCGTGCGCCGCTGGCGCCGTGAGGAAGCCTTCCGCATCGGCTTTCAGACGCTGACCGGCGCCGCCTCCGCCGAAGCCTCCGGCGCCGCTTACGCCGACATCGCCGATTGCTGCGTGCAATTGGTTGCCGACGAAGCGCTGAAGGAAGTCGGGCGCCGCCACGGTCCGCCGCCAGGCCGATGGGCGGTGTTCGGGCTCGGCAAGCTTGGCGGCCGGGAGCTGGCCGAAGGGTCGGATCTCGACATCATGGTGATCTATGATCCGGCGCCAGCGGATGAAGCGTCCACGGACAAAAATAAGATTGACCCTGTCGAATATTTCGCGCGCGCGACGCAGCGTTTGATCGCGGGACTTTCGGCGCCAACGGAAGAGGGCGCGCTCTACGACGTCGATATGAATCTGCGCCCGTCAGGCCGCGCCGGGCCGGTGGCGGTGCGCTTGAGCGCGTTCAAAACCTATTATGAAAAAGACGCCTGGACTTGGGAGTTGATGGCGCTGACGCGGCTGCGCTTCGCGGCGGGCGACGAAAGTCTGGCGGCGCAGGTGCATGTGATTGCGCGCGCGGTGCTGGAGCGTCTTCGCGATGCACAGACGCTCGCCAAGGACGTAGCAGAAATGCGCGTCCGCGTGGCGAAGGAAAAGGGCGACGACGGCGCCTGGGATTTGAAACTCGCGCCCGGCGGCATTCTGGACCTCGAATTTCTGGCGCAGTTTTTGACGCTGAAATTCGCCGCCGCTGACGGCGCACATCCCAATACCGGCGATGCTTTTCGCGCATTATCGCATTCGGCAAGATTAACCCAGGATGAAGCGCATGCTTTAGAGAAAGCGTCGCATTTGCTCTTGCGTCTGACATATGTGTTGCGGTTGGCCTATGCCGGAAAATTCGAACCGGATTCCGCGGCAATCGGATTAAAAAGATTGTTGGTGCGTGCGGGCGAAACGACTGATTTTATGACGCTTGAAGATCATCTCTTGGCGTTGCGCCGCTTTGTGCGGGCGGCTTTGCTGAAACATCTTGGTTCCGCCGCGACGGAAGCCGGTCTCCATCCCGTTTGAGGGAGCATGAGGCAGGGCGATCACGCCCGCATCGGGAGAACAGGATGAAACGCATTTCTTTATTGGCGGGCGCCGCACTGGTGATGGCCGCCGGCGCCGCCGTCGCGCACGGCAAAATGCTTGAGCAGGCCGACGCCAACAAGGACGGCCGCATTACGCAAGCCGAAGTGCAGACCGCACGCGCCGATCATTTCGCAAAAATGGACGTCAACAAGGACGGCTTTTTAGACGCCTCCGAATTGGCCAAGATGAGCAAGATGCACGACGGCAAAGGCGGCCATCGCGGTCATCATGGCATGGGCATGCGCGGCGAACGTGACGCCGACGGCAAGATGACCAAGTCGGAATTCATGGCGAAGTCTGAAGGCCGCTTTGCCGAGATGGACTTCAACAAAGACGGCGTGGTCGACAAGACCGACCATGACGCGCGTAAGCAGGCTTGCGAGTCGGGCAAAATGCTGTGCGGTCCAATGGCGATGCTGGACGAAAACAAGGACAGCAAGATTTCCAAGGACGAGTTCATGAGCCGCCCGGATCGCCACTTCGCCCGGATGGACGCCAATAGCGACGGCGTTATCGACAAGGGCGAATTGGCCGCCATGAAGGCCAAGCACGACCACAAGGACGGCGCCCCACCGCCAGCCCAGTAGGCTTCGCGGTTTTAGGGGGATGGGTTATGATGGCCGCAGAGTGAGCGACCAGGATCCAGATATCGAGGACGTGCGCCGGATCGCCGCCGGAGACGCCGCAGCCGCGGCGTCTTTGGTGCGCCGGCGTGCACCCAAGATTCTGGCCCTGGCCCGCCGCATGCTGAATGACCCGGCCGAGGCGGAGGATGTCGCGCAGGAGGTCTTCCTGCGCGTCTGGAAACACGCTGGAAGCTGGCAGCCGGGCGCGGCCAAGTTCGAAACCTGGCTGCACCGCGTGGCGACGAATCTGTGTCTGGACCGCCTTCGCCGGCGCCGTGAAGTGCGCATGGGCGACGACTTCCCCGAAATACCGGATGACGCGCCCAGCTCGGATGAAACCATCATGGCGTCGCAACGCCTGCTGCGGGTGCGAGAGGCTTTGGATGCGCTGCCCGAACGCCAGCGCATGGCGATCGAATTGTGCAACTTTCAAGAGCTCAGCAATATCGAGGCGGCGGCGGCCCTGGAGGTCAGCGTGGACGCCCTGGAATCCCTTTTGGCGCGCGGGCGCAAAAGCTTACGCCAAGCCTTGGCGGGCGAGATGAACGAGTGGTTGGGGACGGTCGATGGTTAAGCGACGGATTGACGGCGAATCCAGCGTTAAAACCGTAGGCTGCTAGAAGAGGCGGCAAATGGATAAGGGTTCAGGCGGAACGGGTATGCGCGAAACGCGATATCTTCAGATTTTGGAGGCCTATGGGGCCGATCCAAAGCATTGGCCGGAGGCCGAGCGCGTTGCTGCGATGGAATTCGCTGCGACGGGCGGCGCCCCGGATTCCCGCCAGGAAGCGGCCCTGGACGCGGCGCTGCGCGCTTATGGCGCCGTGCAGGCGCACGGCGCAGATGAGGCCGTTATGGCCCGGATTTTGACGCAGGCGCCGATGCGCGCCGTGGACAATGTCGTTCGGCTCGCGCCCTTCCGCGCTGCAAAGCGCAAGGTTCAAACTGGCTGGCTCGCCGGCCGCGGCATGATGGCGGCCGGGTTCGCAGCGGCGGCGATTATGGGCGTGGTGATCGGCGCGAGTGGTTTGGCCGATGTTGGCGGGGCCGGCGTGACAACGGCGGACGCCTCCAGCGAAGCCTTGGTCTCCTACGCTTTGGCGGAAGGATAAGGCGATGACGGACGCCCCCAGCGGTCCAACGCCCAATGCCGCGCCCGCCTCGGGCGGCAAGAAATGGCTCTATGCGTCGATTGCGCTCAATCTGCTTTTGGTCGGCGTCTTAGTCGGCAGCCATGCGTTCGAACGCCCTCATAAACGGAAGATGATGATGGTGCAGGGCCCGCCGCCAATGGCGATGCGGGATGTCGGTTTCGCCTTTATGAAATCGTTGCCGGACGAACGGCGCGCCGAATTATTTAAAAGCTCGCGAGCGCGCTTCGATGAAGCCAAGCCGTATTTCGAAGAATCGATCAAATTACGCAAAGCCGCTTTTGCGATGCTCGAACAGGACACGATTGATCCCGCGGAATTGAAAGCGGCTTTCGCGAAAATGCGGACGGCTGACGCCGAAGCACAAGCGCGCGCCGGCGAAGCCTTTGCCGACATGGTGGCGAAACTGCCGGCCGCCGAACGCAAAGCCGCCGTGGCGAAAGTGCGCGAGCGCTGGGCGGCGCGTGAAGCGCAGCGCATGGGCCCTGGACATTGGGGTTTGCGCAATGGTCCGCCGCCAACGGAAGGTGGGCCCCCGCCGCCGGACGGCTTTGGTTCCGGCGGTCCACCGCCACCGCCGCCGCCAGGACAATAGCGATTATTCCGCTGCGCGTTTGAGTTCCGGCGCAGCTACGGGCTGACGCAACGGCAAGAGCGCGCGCACGATGGTGCCGACGCCGAATTCACTTTCAATTTCCAGCCGGCCCTTGTGTTCTTCCAGCAGCGATTTCGTGAGCGCGAGGCCGAGGCCGGTGCCGCCATGTTGCCGGCTGTGCGCGCTTTCCACCTGCTCGAATGGGCGAGCGAGGCGCGGGATGTCGTCCTTGGGAATGCCGATGCCGGTGTCCTGCACTTCGATGGCGATCATGTCGTCTTGCAGGGAACCGCGCAGCGTCACCATGCCGCCTTCCGGCGTGAACTTGACCGCGTTCGACAAAAGATTGTTGAGGATCTGTTTGAGGGACCGTGCGTCGACCTCGAAATCGGGTAGGGATTGCGCTTCGACAAAGAGCCTGATCGCTTTTTGCTCCGCGCGCGGACGGAACAGGCGGCCGGCGTCTTCCAGTTCGCGGTTGGGATTGAGAACCACGGGGCGCAGCGTCGTCTTGCCGGCCTCGATCTTCGCCATTTCCAGAATGTCGTTGATCAGCGAAAGCAGCAGCGTGCCGCTGTTATAGATGTCCTTGGCGTATTCGACATATTGTTCGTTGCCCAGCGGGCCGAACAATTCGGTCGACATGATTTCCGAGAAGCCGTTGATCGCGTTCAGCGGCGTGCGCAATTCGTGGCTCATGTTGGCCAGGAACGCGCTCTTGGCTTGGTTTGCTTCTTCGGCGCGCAGCTTTTCGGCTTCGTATTTCGTCGCGAGATCCGACATCTCGATGCGCGAGCGGTCAAGGTCATCGACCAGTGCGCGCAATTGCTTGTCGTTCTTGATCAAGGCGCGTTCGTGCCGCTTCAGCGCCGTGATGTCGACGCCGACGGTCACCAGACCGCCTTCGGAGGTATTGCGCTCGACCAGATGCACGAAGCGGTCATTGGCGATTTCGACTTCGCGCACTTCGGGGTCGTTTTCGTGCCGGCGATCCGCGCGCACAGTCTTGGCCATCGCTTCGGCGATGATCTGATAGGGCGCGCCCCGGCGCAGCAATTGCGCGTCGATGCCGAAGCTTTGCGCGAAAGAGCGGTTGCACAGAACCAGGCGGCGGCGCGCGTCCCACAAGGCGAAGGGGCCGGTGAAGCTGTGAATGGCGTCGCGCAGACGGGCTTCGGCCGCCAGCAATTGCGCTTCGGTGGCGCGCTGTTCGGAGACATCCAATGCAACGCCGACAATGCGCATGCGCTTGTCGCTGTCCGACAGAAGACGGCCGCGCGCCTGTAGCCAGATTTCGCGATCTCGCGGACCGGCGCGGAAAACGAAATCCGCGGCCCCGGCGGCGGCGGCGGTCTTCAAGGCGTTGCGCACCGTTGAGCGGTCATCCGGATGCACCAATTCGAGAAAATGCACGCCGGTGAATTTGCCGCCGGCTTCGGCGCCCATCAGCTTGGCGAGCAATTCGGTCAGATAGACTTCATCGTCGTCGAGCATCCAGTCGAACACGCCGCAGCGCGCGGCGTCGACCGCGATGCGGAAACGCCGCTCGGTTTCC
>JBEVJO010000143.1:0-7626 GCA_040510175.1 Caulobacterales bacterium | reverse complement strand
GAGGCCGATCTCGCCATCGCCATGGCGCAGTCCGGCGGCATGGGCGTGATCCATCGCAACTTTACGCCGATCCGTCAGGCCGAAGAGGTTCGCAAGGTAAAGCGCTATGAAAGCGGCATGGTGGTCGGGCCGGTCACCATTACTCCCGACGCCACCTTGCGCCAAGTCATGGCGATGAAGGACGAATATTCGATCTCCGGCATTCCGGTGACCGAACCCACGGTCGATGGGCAGCCCGGCAAACTGGTCGGCATCATCACCAATCGGGACGTCCGCTTCGCCGACAATCTGGATCAGCCGATTTCCGAATTGATGACGAAGGAAGTGGTCACGGTGCGCGAGGGCGTCAATCAGGACGAAGCGCGCCGCCTGCTGCACAAACACCGTATCGAACGCCTTGTCGTCGTGGAGTCGCGCGATCGCTGCGTCGGCCTCATCACCGTCAAGGATATGGAAAAGGCCAGAAGCCATCCCAACGCCTGCAAAGATGAAAAAGGCCGCTTGCGCGTCGGCGCCGCGACAACCGTCGGCGATGCCGGCTTTGAACGCACCGAAGCTTTGATTGATTCCGGTTGCGACGTGATCGTCGTCGATACCGCGCATGGTCATTCGCAGCTGGTGTTGGACAGCGTCGCGCGCATCAAAAAGATGTCGAACAAGGTGCAGATCATCGCCGGCAATGTCGCGACGAAAGACGGCGCTCAGGCGTTGATCGACGCGGGCGCCGATGGCGTGAAGGTCGGTATCGGTCCCGGCTCGATTTGCACCACGCGGATCGTCGCGGGCGTTGGCGTGCCGCAGCTCACCGCTATTCTCGACGCCGTGGAAGCCTGCCGCAAAGCGGGCGTGCCGGTAATTGCCGACGGCGGCATCAAATTCTCGGGCGATCTGGCCAAGGCGCTGGCCGCCGGCGCTGAAACCGCGATGATCGGCTCATTGCTGGCCGGCACGGAAGAAGCGCCAGGCGAGGTGTTCCTCTATCAGGGCCGCTCTTTCAAAGCCTATCGCGGCATGGGCTCGCTAGGCGCGATGGCGCGGGGCTCGGCCGATCGCTACTTCCAGAAGGAAGTGACGGACGCCATGAAGCTGGTGCCGGAAGGCATTGAAGGCCAGGTGGCGTTCAAGGGACCGGTGGGACCGATCCTGCATCAATTGATCGGCGGCCTGCGCGCCAGCATGGGCTATACCGGCTCGCGCTCCATTCCCGATCTGCAGCAGCGCGCACGTTTCGTGCGGCTGTCGGCGGCGGGATTGCGCGAAAGCCATGTGCACGACGTCGCCATCACCCGCGAGGCGCCGAACTATCCGTTGGGGTCGTAAGTTCAATTGTGCAACAAGCTTGCTCCATCCCTCCCCATGATGGGGAGGGTGGCCGCGCAGCGGCCGGGTGGGGTGTTCTATACCATCACCCCCTCAGTCCGCTTCGCGGACAGCTCCCCCATCTAGGGGGAGCAGGGCGCTAGACCGACGACGTTTGAGGATTTTTAGTCATGCGTTTTGCAGGCCGCATCGCGGCCGCCATCGAGGTTTTGACCGATGTCGAAGCCAAAAAGCGGCCCGTCACTGACGCTCTGAAGGATTGGGGCGCGTCGCACCGTTTCGCCGGCTCGAAGGATCGCGCCGCGATCGGGGATTTCGTGTTCGACGCTTTGCGCACGCGCGCGTCGTCGGCGTGGAGCTTTGGCGAAGACAGCGCCCGCGCCGCCGTGCTGGCGACGGCCCTGCCTGACGCTGCCGTGATGGATGACGCACGCAGCCAGTTCGCTGAGTCCGATCACGCACCGGAAATGTCCGAGGCCGATTGGGCGGCGCTTGATCCCGATGCGCGCGCGAACCGCCTAAAGGATGCGCCGCCGCATGTGCTGGGCGACTATCCCGAATGGCTCGACGCGAAGCTGGCGCGCGCATACGGCGATGCGCGGGCCGAAGAGGGCGCGGCGATGCGGCAGCGTCCGCCGCTGGATTTGCGCGCGAATACAATCTTTTGCTCGCGCCGCGAGCTCGCCGGCAAGCTGAAGGAAAATCCCGCGATCGACGCGGCCGGCGAGGGCGCGCTGCGTCCAACGCCCTTCGCGCCCAATGGCGCGCGCCTGGCGCCGGCTTTGGCGCAGGGTCGCTTCGCACCGACTGCAACGGCGGAATTCCTCAAAGGCTGGTTCGAAGTGCAGGACGAAGGCAGTCAGCTTTCCGTGGCGCTGTCCGGCGCCCGCGAAGGCATGCAGGTTATCGATCTGTGCGCGGGCGGCGGCGGCAAGACCTTGGCGCTGGCTGCGCAGATGGAAAACAAAGGTCAGATTTACGCTTTCGATTCTGACGCGAAGCGTTTGGCCAAGGCCTTCGACCGGATCGAGCGCGCCAATGCGCGCAATGTGCAGATACGCTTTCCCAAAGCCGGTGGAGTCGAACTCGACGATCTGCATGAGCGCGCGGATGTGGTGTTCGTCGATGCGCCGTGCACGGGCTCTGGCGTGTGGCGGCGCAATCCCGACGCTAAATGGCGGGTGCGTCCTGGCGCACTGGAACAGCGCCAGAAAGAACAAGCCGAGGTGCTGAAACGCGCGGCTGGTCTGGTGAAGCCGGGCGGCCGGATCGTTTACGTCACGTGCTCACTTCTCATGGAAGAGAACGAAGATCAGATCGCGGATTTCCTCGCCGCGCATCCCGACTTTGCGCCCATCGATCCTCAGGGCCTGGTGCTGGAGGAATTGGGCGAGGATAAAGGCGGCAAATTGCTCGCCGCCGCCAAGCTCGCGCCCGGCGCCACGGCGGTGCGCCTCAGCCCCTTACGCACCCAGACGGACGGGTTCTTTATCGCCGCTTTGGAGCGGCAATAGGCGCACTGCACGCCATCTTTTTCAAACAGATTGCCATTCTCTCAGTATATCGTATGCTACACTACGATAGTGTGATCGCTCCGGCTTGCGCCGCGAACGCAGGCCGCATGGCGTCGCCACAATAAAAAATGCTTTGGGAGGAGACGGTATGAATAAGGTTTCCGCAGTTCCACCGGCGCTCGACGGCTCCAATCCCGCCAACGTGCGCGGCGACCGGATGAACGGCGAGCGCTATTACTCGCCGGAATTCGCGCAGCGGGAATGGGAGCATATGTGGAAGCGCGTCTGGCATGTGGCTGGGCGCGAGAATGAATTGCAGGAACCAGGCGATTATATCGTCCACGACTTTCTGCATGAATCCGTGATCGTCACGCGCCAGGACGACGGCAGCCTCAAGGCTTTCTTCAATTCTTGCGGCCATCGCGGTCATCGGCTGGCGACGCAAAGCGCTTCCACGAACGGTTTCCAGTGTCCTTATCACGGCTGGTTGTGGGGCAAGGACGGCGTGCTCGCCGATCTGCCGGACGCTGAAAACTTCCCGCAAGGCAATCCCTGCGGCAAGTTGAAACTACGCGAAGTGCGTTGCGGCGTTTGGGCCGGCTTCGTCTGGTACACAATGAGCGACGAGGCGCCGGAGTTGCTGGATTTCCTGAGCCCGATTCCAGAACTTTATAAAAATTTCCAGCTCGACAAGGCGATCCGCGTTTTCCAGATGCAAATTGAGCTGGAGACGAACTGGAAGTTCGCGCCGGAAAATTTCTCGGAATCATATCACACGCGCACGGCGCATCCGCAGGTGCCGTTTTTCTGCGACCAGGATTATTGGAATGCGCGCCTGGAAATGTTTCCGAACGGTCACGGCCGCACGGTCCAGCCCATGCGCCCCTCTTTACGCGATCGCGGGCAAGAAGGCGCGCCGCATCCATACGATTATCTATTAAAGCGCTGGGATATCGATCCGTCGATCTATCCGGATCTGGAAACCAAATCCGCGCAAGGCTGGCTCGATCTGAAAGCGCAGAAGCGCAAATTGTGGAAGGAACGGGGTTTCCTGCACTACGAGCATCTGAACGACGAGCAGCTGACTGATAGCCTGCACACGACACTGTTTCCCAATGTTACGCTGACCTACGGGCCGGATGAAATCTATTTCCAACGCACCGAGCCGCATCCCACGGATCCGAACAAATGCACCTTCGACCTTTGGTGCCTCGCCTTTCCGGTAAAGGGCGCAACGCACACCGAAAATCCCATGGTCGGCACCAGCGTATTGGAATTGAAAGAAGCGCCACCCATCCGCCGCAGCTTTGATGGCGGGCGCGGTGTGCCTGAAATGCATGGCGGTGTCGTGATCCAGGATTTGCAATTGGCCGAAGCGCAGCAAAAAGGCATTCGCTCCATGGGCTATCAGGACGCCTATCTCGCCGCCGCGGAAACCCGCGTGCGGTTCTTCAATGAAGTCTTGAACGACTATCTCGAAGGGCGCCGCTAGATGGCGGGGACGGGCGCCAAGAAAATCCTGGTGACTGCGGCGCATGGCAATCAGGGACGCGTGCTGTTGCCGCGTTTGCGCGATGCGGGCTTCTCCGTGCGTGCGTTGCGGGCCACGCCGGGACGCGAGGATGAAGTCAAAAACCTAGGCGCTTCGGAAGTGCTCGTCGGTGACGCCACCAATCGCGATCTGTTGCGCCGCGCGGTCGAAGGCGTGGACGCGATTTATTATGTCTGCCCAACCGCCAATGCGCAGGAACGGGAGATGGGCGCCGCCATCATCGATACCGCGCGGGAATTGGGAACGCCGCACTTCATTTACAGCTCTGTCCTGCACCCGATCGCCAGCAAGATGTTGCAGCACAAGGCGAAGCGCGATGTCGAAGAATATCTGCTGGAAGCCAACATCCCGTACACCGTCCTGCAGCCGGCCGATTATATGGTCCCGTTTGTTTTTCAAGCGGCGTTTTCAAGCGGCCTTTGGGAACAGCTTTATGATCTCAATCGCGGCCAGGCGATGGTGGATCTCCACGACGTTGCGGATGTGGCCGTGAAAGTCGCGCTGGAGAAAGACGCGCATTTCGGCGCCACCTATCAGCTGTGCGCGCCGGGCAACCACAATGCCTACGATATCGCCGGCGCCATTACGCGCGTCACAGGCAAGGCCATAACACCCACATACGTCACGCCGGATGCATATTTCGAGCGCTTCTACGGCTTTGGGCAGGGCGAGCGTTTCCGTTATCCGCTGGCGCTGATCCGCGCCGTTGGCCTTTGGTACAGCCAGTATGTTTTCGCTGGCAATCCGAACGTGCTGGGGTGGCTGCTTGGCCGCGCGCCGACGACGCTTGACCAATTCATCGCGCGCGAATGGGACGTTTTTCAGAAGTAGAAATCCCTGTGACGTGCGGTTGCATTATTCACGATGATTCCAGCTGCGGACTGATGGTTAACGTTCGCGCGAACACACTTAGTCATTCCACTGATGCAACGACTCTTCGGTTGCGAGTGACAAGGGGCTCAAGATGGAATCTTTGATAAACCTGCTGACCGCCGCGTTGCTTTGCGGAAGCGCTTACTGGACCTACAAATCGCGGCGATAGCTCAGGGCATGCACGCTCTATTGATCGACCTTTTGTGTCTAAAGAAACCCGCGCAATGCCTGCATGAAGCGGTCGAACTGGTCGTGATGCAGCCAGTGACCCGCTTTTTCGAACAACACGACGCGGGCATTCTGAAAGTGCGTGGCGCGGCCGTCTTTCTCCGGGTTTGAAGCCCAGCTGTCCGCGCCATACATCAGCAGCGTAGGGCAGGTGATCGAGGCCCAGAGCGTATGCAAATCCTCTTGCGCCATTTCGAATGGCGGAAACAGGTGCATGTAGTTGTCGAACTTCCAGCTATAGGTGCCGTCTTCGTTCTGGCTGACGCCGTGAATCGTCAGATGGCGCGATTGTTCGTCCGACAGATTGCGGTTTTCGTCCTTCATCCGCTTGTAGGCGTCTTCAAGTGTTGCATAACGGCGAGGAGATCTCGCCGCCACGCCACGCCGGGCCTCGATCCATTTCCGGATACGCTCATTGATCGGAACGCTGATTTCTTCGGCGTGCTTTTTCGGCGATGAGCCTAGCCCCTCGATGGACACCAGCTTGCGAACGTTTTCAGGATACACGCCCGTATAGCGCGTGGAGACATTGCCGCCATAGGAATGGCCAACGATGGTGACGGGCGCGAGGCCCAGTTGATGCACCAGCTGCGCCAGATCGTAGACATTCGGCAATAACCCGTATTCGCCGTCGGGCGACCAGTCGCTCTCGCCGTGCCCGCGCAGATCCGGCGCGATCACATGCCAGTCCTTGCGCAATTCCTGGGCGGCCCAGTCCCAGGAGCGGCAATGGTCCCGCCCGCCATGAACCAGGACCAAGGGCGGGGCGTCCGGATTGCCCCAATCGACATAGCGAAGCCGAAGCCGTTGAGAGATGAAGGTGTGGGAGGTGGGTCCGGTGATCATGCCGATGTGGTGCCAAATCCAAAGGTCATGCGCAATTGTCTCCAGCGTAGCAATTTGATCTTGCGCAAGGACTTAGGCCGGACTGCTTGCGACAAGGCAAAAATTGACCATTTTATCAGGGACATGCTAATCGCGTCGGCACGAAGGAGCGGTTTGGGAGCGGCAAGTCGGCGCGCGCTAAAACCTTGCTATTACAGAGACGTGCGAAGCGTTGCGATGAGTATGATAGGGATGGAGCGCTGATGAGCGGCGGGCATACGCAATTTGCCGATGTGGTGATCGTGGGCGCGGGCCATGGCGGCGCGGCTGCGGCGGCCCAATTACGCCAGAACAAATTTGAAGGCTCGATCATTGTCGTGGGCGAGGAAGCGGAGCTGCCTTATGAGCGGCCGCCTTTGTCCAAGGACTATTTCTCGGGCGAGAAAACCTTCGACCGCATCATGATCCGGCCGGAGAAGTTCTGGACCGACCGCAACATTGAAATGATGCTGAATACGCGCGTCGCCAGCGTCGATGCGGAAGCCAAGACCGTCACGTTCGAGCATGGCGGCGGCCTGAAGTACGGCAAGCTGATATGGGCCACGGGCGGCGCGCCCCGGCGTTTGCCGATCCCCGGCGGCGACTTGGCGGGCATCTATACCGTCCGCAACCGCTCTGACGCGGATGCTATGGTGGGCCATTTGCCGGAGGTGAAGAATGTCGTCGTCATCGGCGGCGGCTATATCGGACTGGAAGCCGCAGCGGTCCTACGCAAATTCGATCGTCACGTGACGCTGCTGGAAGCCTTGGACCGCGTGCTGGCGCGCGTCGCCGGACCGGACCTCTCCGCCTTCTATGAAGCCGAACACCGGGCGCATGGCGTCGATCTGCGCACCAGCGTTGGCGTCGACGAGATCGTCGGCGAAGCGGGCAAAGTGACCGGCGTCAAACTGAAGGACGGCGAAATCGTGCCGGCCGACATGGTGATTATTGGCATTGGCATCATCCCAGCGGTGGGGCCTCTGTTGGAGGCGGGCGCTGCCGGCGGCAATGGCGTGAACATTGACGCTCAATGCCGCACCAGCCTGCCGGACGTGTTCGCCATTGGCGATTGCGCCGCTTTCGCCGCCAAATTCGCCGGCGGGACGACGATGCGCGTGGAGTCTGTGCAAAACGCGCATGACCAGGGCGCTTTGGTCGCAAAGATCATCACCGGACACGACGTGTATTATGAAGCCGCGCCGTGGTTCTGGTCGGATCAATACGATTTGAAGCTGCAAACCATCGGTCTGTCGGTTGGCTATGATCAGACGA
>JBEVJO010000142.1:0-3079 GCA_040510175.1 Caulobacterales bacterium | reverse complement strand
GCCTAGCAAGCCAACTCTGCCCGTTTCCGGCGCCGGCCAATTGACGCTGACGAGATGGCCGCCCGCAGCAAATGCGGCGTCCCACAGCGATTGCTGTCGTCCGTCGCTCAGGATTGGAAACCAAATGATTAAGATCGATTGTCTTGGGGCGCGCCGGATTTCGTGCGCGAGCGCAATTGCATCCTGATAATCGGCGGGGGTTTCATAGGATGGGTCGACCAGCGCGATCAGGCGGCGGTCCGAGCGCGCTTTCAACCCAGTGCGGAGGACTGACCAGCCGTCCTCGGTCTTGATGTCGATCCGTTCGTCGCCTGCAAAGTTTTCCTTCAGGGCGGCCTGTTCACGCGGATGTTTCTCGCAAAGCGTGATGCGATCAAGTGGACGCAGGCGGGCAGCGGCGATGGCAGGGGATCCGGGATAGACGCGTATCCGGCTGGGAGGATTAAACTTTTTGACCAAATCGAGATATGGGGTGATCGCCGCCGGCCGGCGTTTTTTGGCCAGAATGGCGAGGATGCCGTCGTCTGCCTCGCTGGTTTTGCGCGCTTCGGCGCTGGACAGATCGTAAAGTCCCCGGCCGGAATGGGTGTCCAGGTAGTGCAAGGGGCGGGGTTGAAGCCGTAAAGCGCGAAAAACCGCGTCCAAGGCGGCGTGTTTGACGACGTCCGCCCGATTGCCGGCATGGAAGGCGTGGAGATAGCTGAGCACGGGCGCGGTTTCGCGCGCGCCGAGCAAATCCGCAAGGCTTTCGCGCGCGGCGGCATTTTCGGGCTTGGAAAACCGGTAAAAGATACTTTATAACATCCAGGCGCTCGGGAGAGCGGAGGATTTAGGTTGGGCAGCATTTCCCATAAAACCGAGACGGGCGCAGCGGCGGATGGATGGGCGATGGCGCTGTCCGGTCTTTGCCTTGTGCATTGCCTGGCTTTGCCGGCGATCGCGATCGCTGCGCCGGCGGCGTTGGGCGTGGATAGGCTGCATTGGGAATTCCATGTCGTTTTCTTAAGCGTCGCCTTCGGCCTGACCTTGGCGGCGTTTTGGCCGGGAAAAATTCACGGCCTTGATGTCCGGCGTCCGCGCCGCGCGATGGCGCTGGCGGGAGCTGGGCTCGCGCTGATGTTCTCGGCTCTGGTGGGGCCGCTGCATGACCATGAGCGGGTGCTGACCACGATCGGCGTCTTGTTCCTAGCGGGCGCGCACGCCGTGAACTGGCGTTTGCGCGCGAAAGCGCACCGCAAAGCGCATGCGCTCGCGGCCTAGAGTGCCTTCCAGCGCGCGAAGATTGCTGTCGGCAAAAGCCGTCCGGCGGATTGCTCCGGTAACGTCATTTCGCCGCTTTCGATGGCGCCCTGTGGCGCATTTGCGGAGGCCAGCGCGGCGTCCAGTCCCTGGTGAATCGCCAGAAAGGACATGCGCACCGCATAGATCGTTGCAATCATGAAGCGCGCATCGGGCGCCAGCAGGCGGCTGCAATCTTCCAACAATTCAGGCAGAGCGGCAGATAATTCGAAGACTTCGCCATTGGGGCCGCGGCCATGTTTTGGCGGGTCCAGAATGATGCCGTGATAGCTTTTGCCTCGGCGCAATTCACGCCGCACGAAGGTCAAGGCGTCATCGCAAATCCAGCGGATCGGCGCGCTTTCCAGACCCGACGCCGCCTGATTTTCACGCCCCCAGGCGATGGATTTTTTCGATGCATCGACATGCGTGACGGTGGCGCCCGCCTTTGCCAAAGCAAGGCTCGCCATGCCCGTGTAGCCGAACAGATTCAGCACGCGCGGTTCGCTGATCCCGGCGATTTGTTCACGCGCCCAGCGCCAATGCACCGAATGTTCGGGGAACACGCCCAAATGCCGAAACGCTGATAGTCTGGCGTTGAGACGCAAGCCTTCCCACTGCATCGGCCAGGATTCCGGAATTGGTTTGTCGTGGCGCCAGCGGCCGGATTCATCCGAGTCGTCGCCGCCGGCGAAGGCGGCGTGCGCATGCCATTTTTGTGGCGGCAAGTTCTTCGGCCAGAAGGCTTGCGGATCGGGACGATCGACGACGATCGCGCCGTAGCGCTCGAGCTTGCGCCCATCGCCGCTATCGAGGAGGGCGTAGTCGCGCCAGTCGTCAGCGACCAAAACCGCGGGCGCGTGGCGCGGGTCGGATGCAGATTTATTTGTCATAAGAGCGTTGCCGCCAAATTTCGTACAACATTACGGCCGTCGACACAGCCAGATTCAAGGAATCCGCGCGGCCTTGCATCGGGATCTCGACCACGGCGTCGCACGCTTGCTTCATCTGATCTGGAAGGCCGGCCTGTTCATTGCCCATGAGCAAAAGCGTGCGCCCGCCATAGATGGACTCGTTGAAGCGACCGGTCGCGCCCAGGGCGGCGCCAACCAAGGTCGCATTTTGCCGTTTCGCCCAAGCGTGCGCATCTGCAAAGCTCGCTTTGACGATGGGCACGGCGAACAGCGACCCCATTGTGGCGCGCACCGCCTCGACCGAAAATGGATCGCAGCAATCGTCAATGAGGATCACCCCCTTTGCGCCGACTGCGTCGCAGGTGCGAATGATGGTGCCGAGATTTCCCGGGTCGCGCACGGCCTGCAGCGCTACCGCTGATTGACCTTCGCGGAGCGAGAGTTGGTCTAGCGGGGCCAATTTCTGACGAAAGGCGCCGATGACGGTTTGCGGATTGTCGCGGCGCGCGATCTGGCTCATGGCGCGGGGCGACGCCTGCAGCAAACGCACGCCGTGATCCGCCAATTGATGCAACAAAGCCTTGGTCTTAGGCCGTTCGGCTGCATCCGCCGTGAAGATGGCCGTGTCGGGATACCAATTGCATTCGGCGGCTTCGGCGATGAGGCGCGCGCCTTCGGCTAGAAACAGGCCCGATTCCGCGCGGCCCTTCTTCTCGTGGAGCGATTTGAGCGCCTTAACGAGCGGGTTTGCCGCGCTATCGACCGGTTTGGCGCGAACACTGCTCGCTGGCGCCGCCTGTCGCGGGTTCTGGCTTGAGGCGGAGCCCGAATTCTCCTTATCGTTGCGCATGTTGAACCGTCTGTCGTCCATCGGCCGCCAAGTGAAG